>NZ_JAUBOJ010000026.1:0-36436 GCF_036700185.1 Microcoleus sp. BM001215392
ATAGATGACATTGGCGAAGCGACTCAAACATCCTGCCCTTAAAAAATAGTTCATACTTTATGTATTCATGGAAACGATCGCCCTTAATCTCCAAAAGTGCGATCGCCCTTAAGCTCCAAAAGTGCGATCGCCCTTAATCTCACTTCCCTTAACTACAAAACAAACTCGGTTCTACATGAAAAAAATTCCCCAGAATTAATGCCAACTCTTTACCAATATCTCGATCGCCATTAACCACTTCAGACACTCTTTTTTCAGATCCCATAACGGGCACCAAGTCCGCAGGCTGTAACTCTCTTTGTTCCATCAAAAACAGCAATATTGAATGCGGCGTTGCTGTGGTTCCTGGTGCATAGTATTCTTGCTCAAATTTTTCAATCAATGCAATCAGCAATTCATATAACTCATTTTCTTCAGGAGTACGATCGCGCCTGTGCATCAACTCTTCTACAATAGCCAGAGCTTTCTCATTATCCGCTTCATTTCTAATTATCTTCGGCTGGTACTGAGACAATAACTCTTTGTATTTATCGGGATTAAAAGTAAGGGTCATTTTTCCACTTCTCCTTATCGTACTCAGCATGGGTGAGAATATATTTTATCTAAATTAATTGGCTCTCATAATCAATACTAACTATTAATTGATAGTTGTTACCTTTGATATTAAAAACTGTAAAACCCCCAACAGCTTCAGCTTTCGGAAAAACAGATTGTACCTCAACTAAATTAGACCATTTAGCCTTGCTAGCAATCTTAAACCAGTTATCCAAAGCTTCCCGGCAATCGGCATGAGTTTCGCTGTATTCACGCACCCGTCGGTAGCTGATTATGTGCATCTACTATAAGAAATTTAAACTAAATTTTAGTTTAGCTCAACCAATTTCTTTGGTCAAGGGCGATCGCCCGTTTCCCCAAAAAGAGCGATCGCCCCAAAGTTAACTGTTAACTTATCAAACACCCTCCATCAAGAAAATTATCCTTGAGGATGCGGTAAATCAAACACCACTTCAAATCGGATGTTGGGCACTCGTTGCCGAAACAACTGAAGATGTCCCTCCGCGTCCGATCGGCTGCGATAGCGACCGACGATCGCCCATTGCAAGCTGGGAAGCAAGCGGGCAACGGCCCACGGCTTAAGGTATCTTTCGTATTTCATAATAGAGGTGTCTCCATTGCTTAACGGAGCCAGAGCCAGCGCAGAAACTTGGTCGGTGGATGCGCTGGCTTCTGACATTACCCATAAAAATAACATAAAGTAAGCAAAAGTGTGCATAAGTAAGCACACAACTGACTGTGGATGCACGAGCTGGACGGACGAGGTGGCACAATAGGGGAAACTTCCTACAGATTGCAAGGCATGAGCGATAGCGAGCGGATTTCAGTGGTTTTGCCGACACAGGCTAAAAAGGAATTAGAAAAGTTGTGCGATATCGAAAAGCGATCGATCTCCAATTTTGTCTACCTTCTGATTCAAGATGCGATCGATCGAGCAAAAGCATCCGGCAAACTCAAATCAACAGATATTTGAGCCAGACTTAGGAGAGGCAAATGAATCTAAATGATGAAATTACAATCAATCAAATTCAACAAGAATTAATGAGCCAAGAAGATGCAACAAACTGGTTATTAAGCTTCTCAACACAAGGCCAGCAGGAAATATTGCAGCGGCTATCCTACATGACCATCCAAGCAGGGGCGCGAGAAGAAGATGTGTCCCTAGCTATTACTAAATCAAAACTTCGCGCAACTTACACCCCTTGCGTATTGCTTCGTCGCGGGCGATTAAAAGAACAAATGGCAAAGCTTTTGAAACTGCCGTCCTCAGAATCTATCAAAACCTTTTTTCTGTCGATCAGTTTATTAGCAATTGCTGATGCCCGCAGGTACGATAAATATTGTCAAGATGGCTGTAGCCACTGGTGGCACCGCGATTTTAGCGATCGCAAAGTTGTAGATGAAATTCGATGCGAGTTTGAACAAAGTATTCTTGTTTGAGTTATAGTATGGTGTTACTCAGACAAAGAAACCGGCTTTTTTCCTGAATTTTGTGTACTTCATAAACCAGGAATCTGCTGTATGTATTTTCCCACTCATCTACCTAGTCTAAATCCCCCTTTCGGGCCAATGAGGGTAAAAGGGGGATTTAGGATAGGGCTAAAGTGTCAAAGACTGAGGATTTGTCTCGATCAATTTGGCTAAATCTTGCAAGAAAGATGCAGCGTCAGCACCGTAAATAATCCGGTGATCGCAGGTAATATTCACCTGCATTTGCCGCTTCACTCCCATCAAACCTTCCTCGTTAGCTACGACTTGGGGGCGCGAAGAGCCGATCGCCAAAATCGAGCCTTGATTCGGCGGCAAAATCGCGTCAAACTTATCTACTCCATACATTCCCAAATTGGAAAGAGTAAAAGTTCCCGTGCTGTATTCGTCGGGTTTGAGCTGTTTGGCGCGGGCGCGATCGACTAAATCCTTCCAACTGCGGGAAAGCGAATAGATGTCCAGGCGATCGGCATTTTGCAACACCGGCGTAATCAAACCGCCGCCGTCCATCGCCACCGCTACCGCCACATTAATATCAGCACGGTGTTGAATTCCCGACTCCACATAACAAGCATTCAGCAGAGGATGTTTTTGTAAAGTTACCGCTACTGCTTTTGCCAGCATAGCCGTCATCGTGACGCCTTTTGACTTAATTTGTTTGTAGAGTTTGTCGAGATTGTCAGTAGTAATTGTATAGCCGACGCGGAAACACGGCACGCTCAAACTTGCTTCCATATTGCGCACCACCGCATTTTGCAGCGCATTCATCGGTACTCTGTTACCGGAAAGCGCTACCGCTGGGACTGGTGCGGGTGCGGGTTTGGCTGGTGCGGGTGCGGGTGCGGGTGCTGCTGCGGGGACTGTTACTGGTTGCTGAACCGGAGCTGGTTGGGCTTTACCCGCTGCTGCTTCCACATCTTCTGCAACAATGCGACCGTTGGGGCCGCTGCCTTTGATTGAATTTAAATCTACTTTAAATTCTTTGGCTAATTTGCGAGCGCGGGGAGAAACGATGCTGCGCCCGTTTTGGCGGCTGACGTTTTGCTGCAAACCCACTGATGCTGTAGCTGCGACAGGAACGGGGGCTGCTGGGGCTGGGGCTGCTGCTGGGGCGCCGGCTCCTTGTTTCTGGGCTGCGGCGATTTCGGCTTCTGTTTCTGCGACTAGGGCGATCGCAGCTCCCACCGGAGCAACTTCGCCGGCTTGTACAATAATTATTGCTAGATAGCCTTCGTAGAAAGACTCGACATCCATGTCGGCTTTGTCGGATTCAACTACGACTACCGTTTCGCCCTTTTCTACTTTGTCCCCGGCGGATTTGACCCAGGAAACAATTTTGCCCTCTGTCATGGTAGAGCTCAGGGCTGGCATGAAAACTTCGCGAATCATCTGTAAAAATTCCTTGTGAGTTGGTAATTGGCGATCGGTATTTGGCGATTGATAATTGGCGATCGGCAATCGGCAATAGTTATTATTATGCCAGCCTCTAGTCCGAAGATGTGCGGCTATCAACTCAAAATTACCTACCAATTACCAATTACCAATTACCAATTACCAATTTCTAAGTTCTAAATATCACCTCGAATTTCTTCGACAATGCCGTCGCGGAGCAGAACTTCTACTTGCATTTTTTGAATCAAATTTTCTCCCAGCCCGACGGTGAATGTGCCGTCAATTTGACCTTGACTCACTTCTTGTTCGAGGTCTAGCACCTGCACTTGCTGAAGCTGTTGCAGGTTTTGGTTTTTCTGTTCTAGCAGTTCGCTCTTTTTTTGATTCACCTGCATTTGAATGTTGTCTATTTGCTGCATTACTTGCGGCCCGGGCGGTTGCAGGTTTTGCTTTTGGATTTCTGAAACCATCCGCTGCCCTTGCATTTCTAGCTGTTGTAGCTGAGAATCTATTTGATTGATTTGGGCTTGGAGTTGCTGTTGAGCTTCTTCTTTCCAGCGGGGAGTAACGACGACTTTTACGTTAATCGATCGCTTCAAGAGTAATTGTGGTTCCATAAATTTGTTGCTTGTCAATTGGGAATTAGGCATTAGTCAGAAGTGCGAGCGTCCCCGCTCGCGAACAACAGTCATTAGTCATTAGTCATTAGTTGGTAAACATTTCCTAATGACTCAGGACTCAGGACTCGGACTCGGGACTCGGGTGTTGGTGTCAACTTAACGTCAAACCTATTATCAGTCTTCTGTCTGGCGATTCAGGCCAGATCCCCCCTAGCCCCCCGATCGAAGGGGGGGATAAGAATCTTCTCAAAGTCCCCCTTCTTAAGGGGGATTTAGGGGGATCTTGCCTCTGCTATAAACGAGAGATACAGGGGATAAGAATCTTCTCTTTAGTCCCCCTTCTTCAGGGGGATTTAGGGGGATCTTGCCTCTGCTATAAACGAGAGATACAAAGGTTTTCAGGCTTAAGTTGACACCAATGGGGACTTGGGTGTTGGGATAATTTTTGCTTTTCCATTCCCCAAGTCCAGCGAATATTTTCAAAACATCCCGTCAATCATATCGCGGTAGTGTTCCGTCACAACCGGGCGCTTAATTTTCAGGGTCTGAGTCAACATTCCATTTTCCATCGAAAATGGCTCCTGAATCAACCGGAACGGGCCGATGCGATCGTCCGCGCGGTATCCGGGGCGATTTTGCACCTCCCGGTTCAATTCTTGACGGAATAAGTCTTGAATTTTCTTGCTATTCCAGTCAATTTCGTGTATGGGCGGATTCTGAGTTTCGGCCCATTTGAGCACGGCTTCTGAATTGGGGACAATTAAGGCGCCGATCGACTTCTGGTCTTGACCTACCACCATAATTTGGTCGATGTAGGGGCTGCGGAGGCAAGCATCTTCGATCGGCTGCGGTTCGATGTTTTCGCCGTTGCTGAGGACGATCGTATCTTTGGCGCGCCCGGTCAAAATTAAGTCGTTTCCGGGTGTCAGCCAGCCCAAATCGCCGGTGTCAAACCAGCCCTCTGAGTCAATGGCTTTGGCGGTAGCTTGGGGATTGAGATAGTAGCCCTGCATGATTTGCGGCCCGCGTCCCAAAACTAAACCGCGCTGGCCTGTGGGCAGTTGCTGTTTAGTTTCGGGGTCAACTATCTTAATTTCGGTATGGGCGATCGGCGCTCCAGCAGATCCTTTAAGATTGTGCCAAGGGCGGCGGACTGTTAAAACCGGAGATGTTTCAGTTAAACCGTATCCCACCAACAAACCGATATTTGCGATTTCAAAGAAATTGTCTAAATGCGCGGCCAAAGAACCGCCGCCGCTAATTGCCCACTTAAAACGGCCTCCGGTAGCTTCCCGGACTTTTTGATAAACGAGTTTTTCGGCGATCGCGTGGACGGGAGACAACAGAATGCTTTTGAGGCGGGCGATCAGTTTTTCCGAAGCAGAAGCAGGTTTCAAATTCAGAGTTAATCCTTGGAAAATGCGGCGGGCTTCAATGTATTGCTGGCTGGCAGATAACAGAAAATTCACCAGTTTTTGTTTGTTGGGCGGCTGTTCTCTAAATTGCTTTTGTACAGCCTCGTAAATCGATTCCCAGATGCGCGGAACGCTCACCATGTACTGGGGCTTGCAACTTTTAAAGTCTTGTTTGAAATAGCGAATATTGGTGTAAATTTGCGTGCATCCTTGGGAAAGCAGGAAGTATTCGACTGTGCGTTCGTAGGCGTGCCAACTGGGCAGAATGCTGAGGGCTGATTCGCCCGGTTCGGGTTGCAAAATTGTGCCGAAGGTGGTGAGTTGGTGCAGCAGGTTGCCGTGAGTCAGCATAACGCCTTTGGGTTTGCCGGTGGTACCGCTGGTGTAGAGGAGGGTGGCGAGGGTTTGTTGGTTGTGGTTGGCGGGTTTGAGCGGGCGGTTGGCGCCTGTGGCCATGACTTGGGAAAAGTTGACTGTGTTCAGGCTTGGGCTGGTTTCTGGTTCTTCGTCGGAGAGGAGGACGATGAGTTGGACGGGTAAATCGACGAGGCGGGCTTGCAGTTTTTTGAGTAATGCCAGGTTTTCGACTACTAAAGCGGTACTGCCGCTGTCTTGGATGATGTAAAGGAGTTCTTCGGGGTCGGCGGTGGCACCTCGCACGGCGTTGGCGGCCCCAGCGGTCATGATGCCTTGGTCGGCTATCAGCCAGCGGGGGCTGTTGTCGGCGAAGAGGGCGACGCGGGGAGGGATTGTTTCTGCTGGGTTTGCATTGATGCCGAGGGCTTGCAAGCCGCTGGCGAATTGCTGGATTTGTTGGTAAAGGTCGGTGTAGGTAAACTTGATTTCGGGTTTGCTGTGGGGATCGTGGAGGGCGACGGTTTGGGGAAATTGCTGTTTGGCGATCGCCCAAATTTCAGGTATCGATCGAAGGTCACTGTAATCGATCGTGCGGCTGAGGTTGGCGAGTTCAATGTCGCTCATTTGAGAGGTGGCGTCAGGTGCGGGGCGATTCATAGGTATTTTTTGTGAGTTGTGGGCGATCGAGCTATTTGCTGTGAATTTAGCATTTCTAGCCTCCCGCATAATAGCCTTCTGCATCATCGCCTTCTACCCAAAGAAAGAGATTTAGACGATTTTCGCGCACTCTGGGAACTTAAAAATACTGACAGTCTCTGGTACGCTGCTAAAAATATTCCGAAAAATAGCCAGATTCAACAAGTCTCTTGTATGTAGCCGAGTCTCAGATTGATGAGGTACAAATTTGGGGTGCATCTGCAACAAAATATGTTTGTATGGGCGATCGCATGACCTCCGTAAATATGAGATTATAACTAATAATTTATATGAGGTCATGCTATAGCCCTGTTCAAAAACCAGATCCACCCCAAATTTGATTTGGAGATTGCGGGATTTTGTAATTGTTAATTAATTGCTGAATACCCGATATTTGGGATAACTGCTATCAATAGTTGGAAGGAGCTATCAGCTTTGCGATCGCCCAAATATATACCAATTTTCAATAATTTGTGGGACTGCTCGTTAGATCAATTCCGGTTGTATTGGCATGATTTAACCTTTCTAGAACGCTCTTGACACAGAGAGAGAGAAGAGAGATGAATGATTCCTCGGCTTGACGGAATTGATATTACCAGGCTGGGGCTTGGTAACGCAGATAGCCGAGGTATAGCTTCGCTTAGGTGGGTTCTCAGGCCGATCGAAAGCAATTAGTTATTGAAACAGATTTAGGAGGATTGGTATATTAACTGCGTCCATCTATTTTGGTCAATTGCCAAAGTTGAATTTCATAACAAAGATGCTGTTCAAAAAGTTGACTAGCCTCCAATCCTTCAACTACTAACTTCTTAAACCAACGGCGAAATATCCAGCGCAGTAATTTGTGTATTGGCGGAACTGCGATCGAAATCAAGTCGGCAACATAAATCATTGTGTTGAGTCCATACCTGCGGAAAGTATCGACATAGAGGTCAATTGTCGGTAAAATATGAGTTGAAATATCCTCAGTTTTTACGAGGGTAAACCCAGCTTGTAATAATGCTGTGTTAAGCTCTGTCACAACATGACAGTTAGAAAACATTCCTTCTGTATAGTTAGGATTAGAGCGCATCATATCGGCAAGCAATACGTAGCCTCCGGGATTGAGGACAGCCGCAGCACCAGAAGCAATATCGACAGCAGACATATATTGACTGCTTTCGCTAAAGAGGACTAAATCGTAGGAATGGGTGGCTTGGAAGTCTTCAAATTTGGTGAGGTGGAAGATGGCGCGATCGCCTGTACACTTGAGAAAGCGCTGTTGTTGGAACGGATCGGGTGCCAGACCTTCGACTCCAAAAGCCCGATCGAGCAAATAAGCCGCATTTCCCCCAATTCCGCATCCTACATCCAGCACGGTTTTGGTTTCTTTGGGGATAAAATCTAACAATTTATCAGTATAAGCTTGCTGAGCGTTGCGCAGCCGCCCGATAGTCAGTTCATCAGCGGGCACGGGCAGAGTTTTCCAATAGCCGTAATGAAGGTATGGCGAATCTGTCAGCCCCAAGTAGTAATTTAGCGCTGCATTTTGGTAGCGAGTTACTTTGGAAATAGAAATTGATTTTGACTTCGCCATTGGGAGAATTAGATAAATTTGAGGATTTCCGGGACGGTTAAAATGATTCCCAGCGCTTGCATATATGTTAATAACACGCGAGCGGCATAAATTGCCAACTTTGCCACAAATTAATATAATTTAACCGTCGAAGTTCGAGCCTATAGGGCATCAAAAAATTAAACAGATATTTAAGCCGGATTAGGTATAACGTCAAACTCAATATTTTCATACAAATCTGCCAAGCAAAATTCTACAGGAATAGAAGTTAATGTAACTCGATCGCCCGCACAGCTATATTCCGAGAAAATCCACTTATTCGCGTCAGTTTTAGAATATTGCTGCACCTGTACTCGATATTGGTCGATTAATAAATACTCCTGAAAACTCGGAATACTGCGATAAGCGGCAAACTTGTCATCGCGATCGTAAGCTCTAGTACCTTTAGATAGCACCTCCGCAATCAGCAGGGGATTGGTAATTGTATCGGTACGTCCCGGTTGAAGTTCGATCGGGCGGGCTACAACCATCACATCTGGATAAGTGTAATTATTAAGCTGGGGAACCCAAAGCCGCTGATCTGATGCAAAAATACTATAAGGCTTACCCTTGAGACTCACCCTCAAAATAGCATTTAAAATGCTCGTAATTTCATTGTGATCCGGTGTACCGCCCGCCATCAGAATAATCTCCCCATTGATAAATTCATGCCGATCCACAGAATTGACTTCAGCTTCTAGATATTCCTGGGCCGTGTAGGTTTTGGTTTCAACTTGCGCGATCATACACAACGCTCTCCTTTAATCTACTCATTTTAGTATATCTTAAAAATCGGTCAGCAACAGGCAAGATGCCTGTTCCACAAAGAGTTTATTTGATTATGGCAACTTTAACTATTCTTAGAAACAGGCAAGATGCCTGTTCCACAAAGAGTTAATTGAATTGTGGGGTGGGCCGGAGAGCCCGCACAAAAGCAACACAAAAGCACACTTACCGCAATGGTACAAAGTTATAGCCAGAACTTCCTCCAAGTTTAACCTGCACTAAAATTGGCTTACCCGCCCGATCGCCACTTGGCAAAAAATTCACATCCTCGCTAGCTCCCGGTGTCGTAAAACTGGTACTTTTCAGTGCTTCTTGCAACCCTTCTCGCGTATTGCTTTTCCGCAATCCCGCGATGACAGCTTGAGTCGCATCAAAACTGGTTGCGGTGCGCCAATTTACTACTCCTCCCCAGCGCTGGCTGGCATTTTGGGGGAAAGTGCTGCCGGGATTAGTTTCAGGATGCCAGGGAACGGGCAAAACAAGCCCGTCAACGCTCTTTTGCCCGTCTTTTAGCGTTTGAAAGGTGTACATTGTCGTGCTGCCGTAGAGTGGCAATTTGCCTTGATTGATGCGTGCCAGAGAGATAGCGCGATCGATGCGATCGATGTGGGGTGCTAGCATCAATGCTTGTGCGCCTTTGCTGACAGCATCGGCGATCGCATTTTCGGGATTAAAAGAAGGAATTGAAAAGTCGCAAACAGTCGGAACTAACTTGCCTCCAGCAGCAGTCAGAGCAGCCACAAATTCATCTTTAAATGATACATTATCCGGTGCTTGCGAATCATAACAAATGGCAATGTTAGTTTTGCCTGCTGTTTTCACTGCATATTCTGCTAAAGGAGCAGCCATGACGCTAATATTGGGGACAGTCCGAAAGATGTAACTGCCAAATCCAGAGAGATTATTGGCAAAGCTTGTCGGTGTCACCATTACCAGTTTTTCCTGCTGATAAATCGGCGCAGCTTCGAGAGATGCGTTGCTGGCGTTGTGTCCGATTACTGCTAGTATGCTCGCATCTTTTGTCAATGCTTTGGCAACTTCTTTGACAACTCCTGGATCGTTGTCATCATTGATGATTTGTACTTGCAATTTTGCGCCATTGATGCCACCGCTACTATTGACTTCGGATTGAGCTTGAGCGACACCTCGAAGAATTTCTTGGGCGACATTGGGGTTGCTACCAATGGGGACGCTGACAGCTATTTTTAAGGAAGAACCGTTGCTTGCTGTGGCATTATTCAAATAAATAACAGTTTCTGGATCGTTGCGATTTTGTTTTAGCGAAGCCTGAAATTTTTGCATCGCAGTTGAGTAATCTCGGTTCTTAAAAGCTTCAACGCCTGCTTGTTTGTCTGCTGTGGTTTGAGATGTCACCAATAGCTGATTTCCTAAACTGATGCGATTGGCGATCGCACCCGACGGACTCGCACCCGCTGTAGGTGTAGAATTAGGTGTAGCTGTAGGCGTATCTGAACTTTTGGATGCGAATAAACCGGGAAGGAACTTGAGCGCACCAAACGCAACTAAGAAAAGGGCAACAATAAAAAATATGGGTGGCGGGCTTTTTTTGTTATCTGGGGACATAGTTTTTTGTTGTTATATAATTTCTAATGAAAAGTTGTTAGCTACAATCAGTATTCAAGATATTGCGGTTAAAGTCAATTCATTAAATTCACTAATTAAACTCATAAAAGTCATATTTGTAGGTTTGGGGCGGGTAAAATGCCTGCCCCACAAAGGTTTTAGGAGTTTTTGGTGTGTGCGATCGCACACAGCGAAAATCCCGATGATGCTAGGATCGTAGAACAAGTAAGTGCGATCGGCTGTGGTGGATTGATGTGTTTGTGTGTAACTATGAGTTCGATCGTCTTATATCTCTGAAATTAAACCTTAAATCATGCTTCTTACGATCGCCCTTCCCGACAATCTACCCTTGACTGAAGCCGATGTGCGACTCGAACTTGCGATCGTACTTTATCAGCAATACAGCCTTCGTCTCGATCGAGCCGCTCAACTCGCTGTAATGTCTGTGGACGACTTCTACCAACTATTAATCGATCGCAATATCGTCACTCCGCCCGCAGATATCGATGACGAGCCCGCCGAACTCGTTTTAGCCAGCCTCCGTACATCCCTCCAGCAAGTTAAAGAAGGCAAATTACACCCTATTTCCGAACTGTGGGATGGCATTATCGATAGCGTTTGAAAAAGCCATCCAATTCATCATAATGCTACAGCGATGAGGACACTATAAGTAAGTGCGATCGGCTTTGGTGGATTGATGTGTTTCTGTCCAACTATAAATGTCATGATTTTGTGCCTCTGATTTTTGTGTCTATAAAATTTTAGAACACCATTACTTCTTGCCAATTACAGATAGACTCTGGCTTGACAGGGCAAGTTTGAGGGGAAATCGGATTGTTACCTAGGAAGATATTCGTCAATTTAGTCAAAGATTGCAAGGGTTTGGTGTTACTTATTTTATTGCCACTGATGAAGAGTACATTCAGTTTGGTCAAAGATTGTAAGGGTGTAATGTCGGTGATTTGATTATTGTCGAGGAAGAGCTGATCCAGGTTAGTCAAGGACTTTAGCGGTGTGATATCGCTGATTTTATTATTGATTAGAGCCAGTGAAATCAGCTTAGTTAAAGATCCCAAGGGTTTAATGTCACTGATTTTATTTTTTCCCACACTGAGCGCAATCAAGTTAGTCAAGGATTGCAAGGGTTTGACATCACTGATTTCATTACCATTGAGACCAAGCATAGTCAATTTAGTCAAGGATTTTAGCGGTGTGATATCGCTGATTTTATTGTTATCGAGGGTGAGTTCGGTGATACTCGAAAGTTTCCGATTGGCTGCATTGCAGTCAGTAGTCCCTGCTTCCTTCAAAAGCATTTCAACAGTATGTTTAGCTCCAGGAGTTAAAGAAGCTTTTGTACGACACCAATCACCAAACGTTTTGTTTGCAGGTTGGGTTTCTGCCGCGATCGCACATAGTCCATTTCCAGATAATGCTAGGATCGTAAAACAAGTAAGTGCGATCGCCTTTGGTAAATTCATGTGTTTGTGTCCAAATGTAAGTGTCATGATTTTGTGCCTCTAATTTTACGAACAGTAAAGTTTTATGATTTAGGTAGTGATTCCCAAATACAGATAGACTCTGGTTTGAGAGGGCAAGTTTTGGGGGCGATCGGATTTCCGCCGAGACCGATCCCAGTTAGCTTAGTCAAAGATTGCAAGGGTTTAATGTCACTAATTTTATTGTTTTCGAGACCTAGGCTAGATAGTTTAGTCAAAAATTGCAACGGTTTGATATCACTGATTTTATTGTTATTGAGACCGAGTGAAGTCAGGTTAGTCAAAGATTGCAACGGTTTGATGTCACTAATTTTATTGTTGCTGAGATGGATACCAGTCAGGTTAGTCAATGATTTTAGCGGTTTGATATCGATGATTTGATTGCTGTAGAGTTCGAGAAAAGTCACGCTAGTCAAAGATTGTAACGGTTGGATGTTTCTGATTTGATTGTCGCTGAGGCTGAGATAATCCAGTTCAATCAAGGATTGTAAGGGTTTGATGTCACTGATTTGATTGTTGTCAAGAGTGAGAAAAAACAGCTTAGTCAACGACTGTAACGGTTTAATGTCACTAATTTGATTGTGGTTGAGGGAGAGCGAAGTCAGTTGAGTCAAAAATTGCAAAGATTTGATGTCGCTGATTGTATTTCTGCTAAGGCCTAGTTCAGTTAGTTTAGTCAAAGATTGCAATGGTTTGATGTCGCTGATGTCATTGTTATCGAGGTCGAGTTGTGTGAGACTTGAAAGTTTCCGATCGGCCGCATCACAGTTAGTAGTCTTTGATTTCCGCAACATCACTTCAACCGTATGTTTAGTTTCAGGACTTAAAGAAGCTTTTTCGCGACACCAATCACCAAATGTTTTGTTTCCCTGCTGCGTCTGTGCAACTGATGGGGAAGATATATTTCCACACGATCCTAAACCGATCGCACTAAAAGCAACTACCACCATCAACCTTGACAAATTCACGTATTTCTGCATAACCATAAACCTCATAATTTTGCACCTCTAATTCCCTAAATAGTAAAGTTTTAGACAAAAAGCTTTCAGAGAGGACGATCGTCCTCTCTACAAACTGCACAGATCAACTCAAATATCGTCAGACAATTCACCAAATAGCGAATCAATATCAATCTCAGGAACAGCCACAGACTGAGCAACTGGTGAATGATTAGGAGACTCCGGCGACTTCACCGAATGTACATTTACTACTGGTGATTTGACTCCATTTTCCACAACAGACTTAGATTTCTTGACATTAATTACAGGTGAATGTGCTCCATTATCTCCATTTTTACTGGTTTCATTCCGCAGCAACATGGCCATCAAACCGTCCAGCAAACCTCCACTACCGCCGTTACCGTTGACTGTGACATCGGGAACAACGCGAACGCTACCATCGGAAACCGCTTGCATCAGTTGCAGCAGCGTGTAACTCTGCGTACCTAAAGCGTTGACACCAACTTGATAAGCATCCGCTTTTGCTTGTCCCATCAGCCGAATCCCTTCTGCTTCACCGCTTGCGTGTTCGATCGCAGCAGTTGCACTCAATTGGGCGATTTTCACCCCTTGTTCCGCCGCCACCACCTGATTTTGAATATTTGCGATCGCAGTTGCGCGCACCAATTCTTGACGCTGTGACTCTGAAATCCGCTGTACGTCGTAGGTTTTTTCTTGTTCCTGAGCAATTTTGCGATCGGTCAATGTTTGCATCAACTCCGGTGGCGGCGAAATCAAACCGATCAGCGTGTCCACAGCCTGCACGTCATAGGCGCGTAGGGCTTCGCGGACGTGTTCAGCGGCCTCTGCTTGACGTTGGCTGCGGGCGATCAAAAAGTCGAGAATCGTATATTCTTGAGAGGAATTGCGGAAATAATTGCCCACAATTGGACGCAGCACTTGGTCGATCAGATTTTGCATCGAACCTTGCCGCGAAATGACTCTCGGTGCATCCAAAGTACCGACATGAATGATTTGAAAAACTTCTAATTCAAAGGTAAATCCGTCAAAAGAAAGCAATTTTAAAGCGCTTAATTTCGAGTCGTAACCGTGTTCGCCGCTGAACCGCGTTGTAAAGTTTAAAACTACATCGGTAGTGGGAACAAGTTCGACTTTCATCACTTTTGTATTGATCGGATGTTTGCCCGGGTAAAGCGGTTCTACCCACACGCCTTTATCGCCTTTATTGACAAGATTGCCGTGGGTAAAAGCGACGCCGCTGACATCTTGGTGCGATTTGCCCACATAGGAAATGACTACGCCGACATAGCCGATCGGCACTTCGGTCATTTTTACCTGTTCAACCTGCACAAACCAGGGATTCAGGTTCCAAGAACCGGATAAAATCACCTGTTCTTGCAAGCCCCTGCGCCCGCCGCCTTTGATGAAAGATTGTGCTTTCTGGAAATTGTCGTGACCCGGAATTATCGGCCCGGCAATTTCACCTTCATCGATCGGAATGCCGTCGAGCACGTTGGCAATTCCGACGCGATCGGGAGCAAGTTTGTAGAGTTGAAGTTCCGACGGCTGCATACCTTTTGCAGCGGCATTGGCTGAAGTAATTACCTCAAATACAGCCGTATTGATCCGATAAGTACCAGTGGTGATAATTGCTAGCTGCCGTCCTTTTTCTCCACCCTCAGTGAGGAATTTGCGGGCATTTTGAAAATTGTCGCAATCAATGACTTTGCCTAAAATGCGATCGGGAGGAATAGTGGCTCCGTCATTGGCAATAATTAACCCAATTTCATCTTGAGGAACCACAACAACTGGTTCTCTGCGAACGCTATATTGCCACGGAAAATAACCAAAATGCCAGCCGGGAGGCAGGGTATCTGCTTGCAAACCTCCTTCGCCATCGAGTGCAATCAATCTACTGGATGGCAAGTTTTTGTTGGAGAATTTCTTGGTAACAATTCCTACTTCTCGTTCGCCGATCGCAATTAACCCTAAAGTCCAACCAATTTTAGGTATAAATATCAAAACCAGGAACATTGCGCCTACGGGATAGATCCAAATCGGGATGCTGAAACCTTCTTCTGGCACTGGTTGGACTTCTTGGGGTTGCGGAGGTGGCGATTTGACTTGGGCTGAAGTTGGTGGGCCAAAAGTGCCTGCTAGTGCGATCGTGGTTGCGAAAGATGCTGCTAAGGGTAAAAGCTTGCGAAGCCAACGTGATTTAGTCATAGTTTTCAATCTGCTTTAAGCTAAAATGTAGGGGAAATTTGTTTACTACAATCAGTATTCAATAGATTTCTTTGAAGGTCAATTCATTAAAGTCATTAATTATATTCATAAAAGTCATATTTATAGTATGATTTTGCAGCAAGTGCGATCGGTTTAAGGTACAACCAGTAGTCCGACAGGGGTTGAAACCCCTGCCTCAAAGCGAAAGTCCTCTCAAGAGGACTAATGAGTTTTTCAGTCCTCTTCAGAGGACTTTAGCTATTAGACAGGGAATTCATTCCCTGGCGGACTGACGGGCGGGCGAGTGACCAGAAACCGGGTTTTTTGCGACAATACTTTGCTATAGTCCACAGCTTCAGTAAAAACCCGGTTTATGAAGGTTGTGATGCGTCTAGGGCTGTTGATATTAACCGCCATCACCACCACCACCGCCATCACCACCACCGCCATCACCACCCCAACCACCACCACTCCAACTACCACCACCGATACTACCGCTACTGCCACCGCCACCGCCATTAATCATGAATATAGTAATGATTATTCCAAATATCCAAAGCACTGGAGAAGGGAGTCTGGGTTTTGTCAAAGAGCTTTTTCCCGAAGTAGATTGAGATTGCTTACCAGTTTGTTGCCAGCGAGGTTGAGGTACATTGATAATTGCCTGCGGAAATGCAATCTGCACTTCTAATTCTTGTTCTGGTTGAATAGGCTGACTTGCTACAAACTCAAATGTTTTAGGATCTACTTGACGAGGAACTGCTGCTGCACCAAAATTCGTAAAGGAGAGAACTTTCCCTGACAAAGCTTCTGGTAATTTCACCGTAACTTTTCCAGTATTAATCGGCGCTTTACGACCCGGTGCAATAGCTTTCCAATAAACTAGAGTATTCTCACCATCTAGCTGCAATCCACCTACCACCCGATATTTGATGACAAAAGTATGGGATTCTGGCGCTTTTAATTGATGTTGCCAGCGAATCCAAAGTTGATTGTTTTCAATCCCAGTGCTACTGGGAATTATTTGATTATTTTCGGCGACGGTGACATCTTTGATTTCATCGACTTTATCTAACGGAATGTAGCGATATCGTTCAGTGTTGTAGTCTGCGGTGAATACATATTTTTGTGTTTCTGTGACTAACATATCTCCGTTGGTTTGAACGTCGATGATGACGTTGATGTTTTCCCAGTAGAATGGTAGTTGTTGGGCGGCTACATGAGTTACTGTGACTAATAATAGGCTTAAGGAAGCTATTAAGCAAAAAACTATTTTTTTGAGGATTCGTTTATTTATCATAGGATTTCCACAAGATAACTGTTGACTACAATTATTCAACAGGTTTCTTTTGAAGTCAATTCATTAAAGTCATTGATTTATGTTCATAAAAGTCATATCTTCAGTCCAGCAGTCCGACAATCGATTAGTCCAGCAGTCCGACAGGGAATGAATTCCCTGTCTCAAAGCTAAAGTCCTCTGAAGAGGACTGAAGAAAGTAGGACTTACGCAAAAAAACCGGTTCCTTCCAAAAATCGTCACTTTTTCGATAAGTATTGACGCAGAAACCGAGTTTTTCGCTCCCCGTAAGTTCTGGACAGAACTCATTAGTCCTCTTCAGAGGACTTTAGCTTTGAGCCAGGGGTTTCAACCCCTGGCGGACTGGCGGACTAATAGGCAGAACCTAGAAACCATTAGATTTAGGTATCTAATAGCATAAATTTATCGTTGAAATACTACACTTAACAAAGTTAAAACCGTGCAACCAAACAGCGCTTCAAATGTATATCTACGCGAAGGTTTGTAAGGAGAAGAATGCCAAACGCGCAGTTCTCCATTAAAGCCGCGCGATTCTAAACTCAAGGAAACTTGACGATAATTTACCAAGGTTCGTTGCAGCAATTGTCCGATTAAAATACCTAAACTGCGCATTCCTAATTTCCAAGTGCGGTAGCCGCCGCGCGAGTTTTGGGCGATCCAAATTTCATCGGCGATCGCCAATAAGCTAAAAATAAAGCGATACATTAGTAATAGCAGTTCTGTGACTAACTCTGGACACCTTAATTTGCGGAGAATTTGCAAGATTTCGGTAAACGGGACTGTCAACAGGATGAAGTACATACAGCTTGTCGATGCGAAGGCGCGAGCCAATAGCAAGCTCACTTGGTATAGTCCAGTGCGACTCACATACAGATAAAAACTGCCGGTGTGAATGCCCCAACCTTGCCAAATATCCCATTGAATTGCCGAGATTCGATCGCCCGCAACCGCACCCACCGCCAACGCAGGTACACTCGACAGCAAAAACATCAGCGGTAGCAACAGCAAGCGCAGATAGAGTTTCGCCGGAATTCCCGCATAAACCACGATCCAGATTGTCAACCAAAGGCCGATCGCCAACTGCACCGCTGCATGAGAAACTAGAGACAGGATTAATAGGGCGATAGCAAAATATAGCTTGTGAGTTGGCGGCAACCCGCGCAAGCGATTTGTATAAGCCAGGCGATCGATCTGATGGTTCATTCCAAAGTCTTCCAGTCCGCGCAGGCGGACTTTGTGTGTGTAGAAGCGAATTCTATTCGCCGTTTATTCGCGATTCATTCCAAAGTCTTCCAGTCCGCGCAGGCGGCGGACTTTGTATGTGTAGAAGCGGTTTCAACCGCCGTTTATTCGCCATTCATTCCAGCGGCGATTTATCATCAGATTGCTGAGATTGCGATCGGCCTTTATACAACCCAATCACATAGCCAACTACGCCAGCGCCCACCGCCGCTTGAGACGCAAATAATAGACTAGCAATTTCGCTGCTAGCAGGCTCAAACAAATGATTGAACCAAGGCTTATAACTCGGTTGAATTTCCGTAATGGCTTTCTGAGCTTGGTCATCAGAACCGCCGTATTCACCCCGCACAAAAACCAGCGGAATTACAGCAAGAACAACTACAGAAACTGCCAGCAGCCAATTTTGTCGCGAGGTGGATTGGTAATTTTTAGTAAGTTTTTGACTCACAGATTTATGACTCCTGTCTCAGTAATTTCAAAGTTTCCAACTCCGGTTTTCCGTAAGAATGCAGCCAATTCCATACCAATAAAGTCAGCAATCCCTCACTAATCGCCAGAGGCACTTGAGTAATCGCAAAAATGCCAGCAAACTTGAGAAAAGAAGCCATAAAACCACCGCTTGCTGCCGGAAAAGCTAATGCCAACTGCATCGAAGTCACCACATAAGTCAGCAAATCTGCCAAAGCCGCCGCACAAAAAATTGCCAACCTTTGCTTACCAGTTCGCAACAGCAATCGATAGATAAAATATGCAGCAAACGGGCCAACAATCGCCATCGAAAACATATTCGCCCCCAACGTTGTCAGCCCGCCGTGGGCTAACAGTAACGTTTGAAAAAGCAGCACTAAAGCCCCCAGTACAGCCATCACCGAAGGGCCGAACAAAATCGCACCCAAACCCGTACCCGTTGGGTGAGAACAACTCCCCGTTACCGAGGGAATTTTTAAAGCAGAAAGCACAAAAGTAAACGCACCCGCTAAAGCTAGTAACAGTTTAAGTTCCGGGTGTTCTTTGGTAATTCGGGCGATCGCACGCAAACCCAACACAAAAAAAGGCAAAGCCACCATCCACCAAAACGCAGCCCATTGTACAGGCAAAAAACCTTCTGAAATGTGCATAGCTGCGGCTGGTGTTGCCGAAGCTAGGACAATATAACAACTCAAGCCAGCCATCAATCCCAGGCTGACTAACTTCCGATTTCGCGCCTTCATCAAGTACCTCGCAGATGAGACAATCTAAACTAACGCATCGGCGGGCATCCTGACTCAGAAAGCGACACGGCTTTCATTACAGTTGCGGGACAGCGCCGGACTTGCACCGAACTTTCCCCCTTTCGTCTAACGGCTGTTCCCCATTAGAACCGACTGGTTAGACATAGTTTAGTCGATCGCGCAACTCTGAGCCGATATTTTACAAAAATTATTTCAAATTAAGTAAATCAAGATCGCCTATTATCCTCATTTTCTTCCCTTTCTTCCTTCGCGTCCTTAGCGTCTTCGCGGTTCGTCAAAATCTTCACCAAATTAAAAATCATATCTAAATAAATAAACGCTATAATATTAATGAGTTTTGAGAAAAGCCGCCATGTTAAATTACAACTTCCCTAGGCACTGGCCCTCAGCAGAAGAACTACCAGACTCAGATGAAACACCAGTGGATAACGAACTGCAAGAATTAATACCAGGATTGCTGAAAGCAATATTGCTCATAATTTGGGCAGAACGCATGGACTGGTTTTTTGGAATAGACATGGGACTTTACCATCACCCTGACAAACCAGCTATTGTGCCAGATGCTTTCTTGAGTTTAGGTGTGGAAAGGTTTTATGACGAAGAATTGCGTCCCAGTTACGCGGTGTGGGAGGAAAAAGTGATGCCAACTTTTGTCCTCGAAGTTGTTTCCCCAACTTATCGCAACGAATATACCGCCAAGTTGGAAGAATATCAAAATTTAGGCATACTTTACTATGTCATTTATTCTTCTCGGCGTCGCCGCAAACCCCGTTTGGAAGTGCATAAGTTAGTCAATGGCAAGTATGAGTTACAGCCAGGAAATCTAGTTTGGATGCCTGAAATTGGTTTGGGAATTGGTTGTGAAAGGGGAAATTATTCTGGGGTGACAAGGGAATGGTTGTATTGGTACGATGCTGATGGCAAACGCTATCTGACTCCTGAAGAACAGGTGAAAGAATCAGCGCAACTTGTCCGACAGGAATCGCAACGTGCCGATCGACTAGCTGAACGATTGCGCGAGTTGGGGATAGATCCTGATACTATAAGCTAATTGAGAGGAAAAAGTGCCAGAATGACGCAGCCTGCGGGCGATCGCCAATCTAGTTTGTCCGCCGAGATCGATCGCCCTCAACCGACAATCTTCGGAAAAACCCGGTTTCTGCATCTCGAAATGTGCGAAAATTTATCAAAAAAATCAGCAAAGATGCGGCCTTATTTGGAACAGACAGAGAGTTTGACGGCAAAAATGGAGATGCAGATCGACAAAATGGATCTCGGGAGACGTGATTAAATAATGCTCATGGATCTGCGTTCTTACGATATCATCTGCTTTGGTGATGAAGTTCCAGGAGTTCTAGCCGTTATCTCAGCAGCACGAGAATACCGCCGCCGGACAAAGCTTTATCCGCGAGTTTTGCTGATGTCTAAAGGAAGCTTACAAGCAGGAATTGGCGGGCATTTAGTCAGAGGCGGCCTCGCTTATTTAGATCGAAGTCAAGTTAGTCAAGAACTGCAACAATCTTTAAATTTAGATACCTTCGGTTCACCCCCGACAATCTATAAAGAATTCCTGCAAAAATCTGGTGTCAGCGCGATCGCCCTTGACCCCAGCAAAGCCAGCGCAGCCCTGAAAGCAATGCTAGTACAAGCAGGAGTAGCACTTCTGAGCAAAGTAGAAATTAAATCAGTCAATAAAGAAGGTAAAAAAATTACTAGCATAATTACCTCAAAAGGGACAGTTTATGTAGGTAAACAATTTATTGATGCCACTGTCAATGGCGAATTAGCTCAAGCAGCAGGTGTGCGAAAGCTGAATGGATTTGAAACCTTGGGTTTGCCTAACTCAGAACTTCCAGTCACCCTAGTTTTTGAAACCCAAGGACTCAGTGTCAGAAGACTGAAAGAACTCGATTACCTTTATCTAAAACGCTTCACAAACCTTGCCGATTCTGAAGCTCAAAAATTTTTGCTGTCCGCAGCGGGGAAAGATGCCAAACTAGCAGAAGAACTCCGGCGGGAAATGATCGACCCCCGAGGAAATCTCAAAACTCTGTGGGCCGGCAACGATTACATCGATGTGCGATCGCCAGCTTTGTCTGTAGCATACCACTCTTTTAGAGGCAGAAAGCTATCTTTTTCTGAAACTGGCATAATTTTAGATGAAGGAAATATCGCCATACTTCCAGATCAAAGACTTTCGTGGAATGCACTGTTATTTGCAGTCACCGGTAGCGAAGCAGAAGCCTTAGCCAGAAGCGGTAGCAAACCCACAGCTAATATGCAAAAAGAGATGTCATTTGTGGCTAATTGGCTGAAAAGTTTGGGGGCTACTTATGTTACTCCGGCTTCCGAACTGTATATCAGACACGCTGGGAATGTGACGGGAGTTGTAGAACCTTTAACAGGCGCACAAATGCTGCGTGGTGGCGTACCAGCTAATGAAGCACTGGCAACATTTAGCTATCATTTTGATGTCCGCGGAGGCATTTCGGGGATTGGCGAGAAAGCAAACAGTCGAGGGTGGTTTAAAAGTCTGAGTTTCAAACAGCCTACCTTCAATATTGGCATCCGCCACGCATTAATGAACAATGTTCCTAACCTTGCAGTTGTCAGTCCCTGTTCTGGATTTGAAGGTCTTGCTTGTGCTGTCGGCCGAATTGTAGAATTCAACGCCGCAGTTGGTCAAGGTGTCGGTATTGCGGCCGTTAATGCCATTCTCAATAACCAAAATCTAGCCGATGTATCTAACCGAGAAGTGAGACAAGTTCTGGTTGAAACAGGCCAGTTACCTCGAATTTTTGGAGTTACAAACAACGCTGATGGAATATTATTAGCACAATTTGAGAGTCTTGTAAGTGCCGATGCTATTGCATAATATAGCACTTCTAAAAAAAGTGAGGTACGTTGTTGGGCCCGGTCTTTCTTATCTAATTGATAGGGTGTGGAGCCATCCCTTGTACCAAAAAAAGACAGAAAAATAAAGGTTCGTAGTGAGGACTTGAGTCCGCAGAAAAAGAAGGACTAAAGTCCTCACTACGAACCAAGTCTTAATTCTTGGGCGGGCATTTCGGATGAGTCCCTCCCTGCAAACAAATGTAAGCAATTTGACTTTGATCTAAATTCTTAGCTTCGGCAAAATTAACTCCTTGGAATCGACCCGATTTGCTACCGGGCGGACTTTGAATAAATTGCTCTGAAGGCGCCTTCCCCATAAATACAGCACCTTGAAAATTCGTTCCCGCTAAATTCGCACCTCTAAAATCTACTGAACTCACGTCCGCATTCCGCAAATTAGCATCTTGCAATCGAGCATCTTTTAAATTCGCGTTGGCGAGTTTAGCCGAACTTAAATCAGCATTTTGTAAGTTAGCACCGCTTAAATCAGCACCGGACAAATCAGCACCTTGCCATTCCGATTTAGACAAATTTGTCAAGGATAACTGAGTGCCTTGAGCCTTGACTTTGCCCAAACGCGCACTTTCTAAATTGGCGCCCGAAAAATTCGCGCTGCCTATATCTGCACCAGTAAAGCTTGCTTCTTTTAACATTGCTTGCTGCAAAGAAGCCCCAATTAAAAGACTGTTGCTAAGATTAGCTCCATTCAAATTTCCATTTGACAAATTAGCTTTGCTGAGGATGGCGCGCACAAAAGTAGTGCGGTTCATTACGGCGCTGTTCAAAGATGCTCCGGTTAAATTTGCTCCCTCAAAATTAGCTTCGCTTAAGTCAGAAATCCAATCGTCAAATGTCCCCGGACGCCTGTCTTCCCCAGTGCCGTAAAAGCGAATTCCCTGCAAGCTGGCATTGGTTAAATTGGCTTTTCTCAGCTTGATTCCTGATAAGTCAACTTTGTCTAATACTAAAGTGAATTGACCAGTGCCAGCCGGACTTTGCCCTAAATCTGTACGGCTTAAATCTGTGCCGTTGAGCTGGCTGCTATACACTGTGAGAATTTTGCCGATCGCCCTTTGCACTGTTCTCTGGCGGGTAGCCGCTAACTCGCGTTCCGCAGTCTTCCCTCCGTAGCGCAGGGATTCCAGGTCATTGCTGAGGGCTTGATTTAACCGCTGCAAGTCAGGTAAAGCTTTCGGCCCGGTACTGACTAAAGCTTGCTGGATCGCGTCCAGCATCGCCTTGCTTTCTTCTTGAGCTAGCAAATCCGCTAACAGCGGCACGGCGCGCGAGTCTTCCACCGCCCCCAAAGCCAAAATTGCCGATCGCCTCCCCGAGGTTCCGCTAGCCGAAGTCGGAGACAATTTGCTTACTAAAGCCACAAATAATTCGTCATTCCGCTGCCGAGAATCCCGCAAATTAGCTTGACTTTGAGTGTAGATCAGAGTGCCGACAAACAAAGCTAAAATCAATCCCGCGCTGCCGGTAGTAACTATCACTAAAGTTGTGCCCGGGTGCTGGCGAATCCAATTCCACAGACTGGGATCTTCTTTCATGTGGCTTTCCGGAGTCAAAACCAAAGCAGCAATCTGCGCGTCTTCCTCAGTCCATTCTTGACTCTTGACAGGATTGGGCGACACTTGGTGCGATTCCCTACCGGATAGCTTCGCCGCGCGTGCATTGACCACCAAAGTATTCGCGAGGCGATCGTGCCCCGATTGCCGTTTGTAGCGCAGTGCAAAAGCGCCATCTGCCAGGACTGACAAGCCGCTCAACGCCCCTAAAATAATTAAATCCGGAAACGCACCACTCAAGCGCCAAATGCCGTAAGCGACGCCCAGAGGCACTCCCCAGCGCCCCAAACTTTCGCGGATCAGCACTCGCCCCCAACCCGGAGGATTCCCCGACGCTGTGACGACTTTGACGCCGAACCATCGTTTGGGCAGAGTTTGACCGCTTTTGGCAAGCAAAAACAACTGCCACGCCGCTAAAACTGTCGGTGCCAGCAGTGCCCCCGACCAGAATAGATTAGTTAGGGGTGCAACTCTGGGGTTGCGATCGCGCACCGGGATAGCCAAAACACGAGCGACTGTTTCCGACGCTGCTACTACCGAGGAATTGAGGGGAACCGTTTGAGCTTCCTTGTTAACCAATGCTCCGATACTGAAGGGAACTAGGGCGCTGGCCGCAATTAACGAAATTTCAACGGCCCAAGCGCCACACCGGCGAACCAGTAGTGGCATTGGCTGGGATTGTCTCTGCCAAGACGGATCGGGTTGATTAATATCACCGGGTGCGGTTGGGCTAGCCATATTTAGAATTTCCTATTATTAGTCGTTTGTGTTCGAGGAATCAGAAGATATTGCCAATTTATACGCTATGTAGATTAGCACTCCGAGAACACCAAGAGTCATCAGGGCCGAAAGTAGCTGTACGATGCTATTGAAGACTGTCAGAACAACGATCGCTCCGACGGCAAAAACTGCCACCTGCCCTGGTTTGGGGAGTTTTTGAAACTTGTCCAGAGATTGATTGTAGAAGGTGCCGATGGCAAGATAGCTGTCTGGATTTTGTAGGATGAGAGGCGATCGTTCTAGTTTAGCTTTTAGTTCTCCGATCGCTTGCTGCCAATTGAAGTTATTTTGAGGATTCATAAAAAAATTCCGTAGTTAAGTCATTAGTCATCAGTCATTAGTCATTAGTCATTAGTCATCAGTCATCAGTCATTAGTCATTAGTCATTAGGTAGAAGGTAGAAGGTAGAAGGTAGAAGACATACACAGCAAGCTTGTTAGCGATATGTATTTTACTTTAATTAGGTAGATTTTACTTATTTGAGATTAATGTGTTTGGAACCGCAATTATCATCTATCGTCTAAAGAACTAGGACTAAATGCCATTGTGTGAGGAAATATGAAGATACACTGTGCGGGCGATCGCAAAAAACGGTGGTTTAGTGCGATCGCAACCCTAGCCTTGGGAATAATTTTAGCGGATGCCGGAGCCCTTCGGAGCCAACCGCTACAAATTGCTCCCGGATTTGCCGAACCGTTGAGCGTTTCTGGCGTCTCCGGCGGCTCGAACAATAGTGGCGACTGCGGTTTTGTCGCCCAAGGCCCGAACCATGTGATCGAAGTAACCCAGGATTTACCTTACTGGCGAATTGCAGTACAAACAGCAGGAGCACCGAGTTTGATGATTCAGGGCCCGAGGGGTCGTTTCTGCGTCCTACCAGCGAATGCTGCTGCGGGGAATGTAGAATTTTCCGGTTATGGGGACAAGGGGACTTATGTGATTTTTGTGGGCGATCGATCGCAAGCTCAACACCCTTACTCTCTCTCTATTTCCCAAAAGCGCAATTAACACTAAAACTGGATGATTAGCACTTAGCAACAAACAGCAGCTTTATCAACACAAAAAACACCCCAGCTTCTGACAGCAGATTCCCGCTAATTGAACTACAAATCGAGCAGGGGCAGGAACACGGGGCGCCGCGCCGTGTCCTGCGGGGATTAATCGAGCGATCGAGACTCGATCGCAGCCGAAGGGCTTCTTCCTGATTCCTGTTACTTAAATCGCTGACTCTCCAATTCCTCCTCAAGCGCGATCGTACCAAATTTGCAGAGCCAAGCGATGAACTTCGCGCCAACTAACATTTTTCACTCGGGCAATTTGGGCGCAATCTTCGTATTCCGGCTGTACGTTAACAATCGTTTCTCCCGACTTAGCAACTTTTATTTGCACCTCACCGTATTCTGTTTGAACTTTCTGGATTTCTCGCTCCAAAATAGTTCTCTGTTGAGTCGATCGCCTAATTCCCAGAGTAGTAGTCTCTCGAAACATCACAGCTTCGCAAGCCTCCTGAAATTCGGGATGACAAATCACACTTAACAAAACCCCCAGCCGCGACTTTTTCATCACAATTGGTGTAGTAAAAACATCCAGAGCTCCAGCGAGAAACAAAGCATCAAAAACATAGCCAATCGCCTGCGGGTTTAAATCATCAATTTGCGTTTCCAGTACAGAGATTGTTTCTTCCGAATTGCTAATTATTAATTGATAATTAGTTAAATCTTCCCTCTGTTTTTCATCCGTTAAATCCCTTACAAAATCCGTTGCTAATCTTCCTTCTCCCCTCTTTCTTACATCCATTACATCCCGTACATTGCTCGCTGCCGAACCTTCCTTCCTACCAATCCAGAGGCGCAAAATATTAGGAATTGCCAGATTTCGCGAACCTGCACCCAAACCAATGAGCTGAACTTGCATCGGCGGCGGCGGGCCAAAAGCAGAGGCGAGAGTACAGGCGATCGCAGTTCCCGTAGGAGTGCACAATTCGCGATCGATTCCATTACTATAAACTGGCACTTTATGCGTTTCCCACAACCGCATCACCGCAGGCGTGGGCACAGCTAACCTACCGTGGGCCGCCTTCACCGTACCCCCACCAGTCGGCATCGCCGAAAAGTAAAACTGATCAATATCCAACCAATCCAAACCCAAACAAGTACCGACAATATCAATAATTGCATCCGTAGCCCCCACCTCGTGAAAGTGAACCTCACTGGGGGGGATACCGTGTACCGCAGCCTCTGCATCTGCTAATTTGCCAAATACCGCCAAACTCCACGCTTGCACGCGCGGAGGCAATTTTGCAGCGACGATAATTTGCTCAATTTCTGGCAAGTGGCGGTGATGAGTGTGGCTAATTTCCGCATCTGCTTGGCCATGACTGTGAGAATGTTCTTCCCCATCATCATGATGCTGGTGGTGGTGGCGCCTGTCGAAAGTCGGCGATTCAGTTTCCGAGGGATCGAGGGCGGAGTCAGCAGCCAGATTATGGGATTTTAAAGGCAAATCGGCAGCTAAATCGACATAAAATTTAGTTGCTTGTTGAGTATTGCGGTGAACTAATTCGGCCCGCAATTGGTACTCAGTCGAAATGCGGAGTAAATGGAGTTTTTCGATTAGGTAGTCTAAGGGAACGCCCGCGTGTACAAGAGCTCCGAGGCACATATCGCCAGCAATGCCGGTTGGGCAGTCAAAATAAGCTATTTTATTCATTATTAACAATTAATTTTCAACATTGATTGTTTTAGCACATTTGTCGATCGCCCACTTAGCCTAAAATATCTTAAACATGGCAATTATTTACGGACTCCATCCAGTTGCACCCCAGAAAGACCGGATCGAGAAGATTACAAAAGCTCTCAAAGATGGGGCCGTGATGCTTTATCCCACAGATACAGTTTACGCGATCGGCTGCGATCTCAACTCCAAATCGGCCGTAGAACGAGTCAGGCGGATCAAGCAACTATCCAATGATAAGCCTTTAACATTTCTGTGTTCCTCCTTGTCAAATATCACCGAGTATGCTGCCGTCACCGATGAAGCATACAGAATCATCAAACGGTTAATCCCCGGGCCCTACACATTTCTGCTACCAGCTACCAAATTAGTGCCAAAATTGGTAATGAACCCAAAACGCAAAACCACGGGAATTCGCGTTCCCTCGCACCCGCTTTGTTTTACACTTCTAGAATCTTTGGGAAATCCGATTATTTCCACATCTGCTCACATTACCACTGAAGATGAAGGTGCTGCACCAGTACCTGCGGTCAAAGCAGAAAGCTTTGGCAAAGCTGAACTATTTGACTGTTTTTTAAAGTTAGTAGATATCATTGTCGATGATGATTCCGATCCAGGATATCAAGTTTCTACCATTCTCGATTTAACAGAAAGCAAACCAATTGTGGTTCGTCGCGGTTTGGGATGGGAAGCAGCCGCCGCTTGGGAAGAAGATTAAAATTTGAGGGGTTCTTGCGCTTCTCCAACAGTCAGCCGGGGGTTCAAAACCCCCTTCGAGAGAGCGAAAGCCCTCTCAAAGAGAATTGTTAAATATAGCGGTTATGGTATTAAATTTAATTAAGCTCTGTCCTATATTTTATAGGATTGACAATTATTCAGAGAAGCAATCGGCATCAGTAGATATTAGATATTATTTCGATTTGAACTCATTGCAACTGATGTTATTCATCCCAAATTTCCACAGTCGGCGACCGACGACTTCAGCTATGAGCCAGGGAATTAATTCCCTGGCGGCCTGTCGGAAGCGCCAGCTAACAAACCTGCGGAAAAAACCAGCAAACCAATTGTGGTTCGTCGCGGCTTGGGATAGGAAGCCGCAGCCGCTTGGGAATAAGATTAACATTTGAGGATGCTTTCGCTTCTCCAACAGTCCGCCGTTCGTTTCAAACCCCCGTTTCATAGTGAAAGTCCTCTCAAAGAGGACTGTTAAATATAGCGGTTATGGTATTGAATTTAATTAAGCTCTGTCCTATCTTTTAAATGATTAACAATTATCAGAAGAGCAATCCTCAATCATTTGTGAATTTCTTACTCCCTCCCCTTGCTAAGGAAAGAGTTGGGGTGGGGTTAAAAATTTACGACTCCTGCAATGATTGCTATAGGAGCAATCGCTATCAGTAAATATTAGATATTATTTCTATTTGAACTCATTGCAACTGATGTTATTCATCCCAAATTTCCACAGTCGGCGACCGACGACTTGAGCTATGAGCCAGGGAATTAATTCCCTGGCGGCCTGTCGGAATCGCCAGCTAACAAACCTGCGGAAAAAACCTAAGCCTCTACCTTAACTCCTTTCCAAAAAGCAACATATCCTGCAATATTTTTAGCAGCATCTTTCGGAGTAGGATAGTACCAAGCAGCATCCTTATTAACTTGTCCGCCGACTTCAACACTGTAGTAACTAGCAACACCTTTCCAACCGCAAGTAGTGTGAGTGCTGCTATCCTTGAAATACTCGCGGTTGACGGCATCCGCCGGGAAATAATAGTTATTATCTACCATTTCGCACTTATCGCTCTCGGCCAAAACGGCACCATTCCAAATTGCTTTCGGCATCGGTTTATCTGCTTAAATTGAGATTCTCAAATATTGTAACTGTATTTGTGCTCAAAAGACCTAGAATAGGGTAGAAGCCAACAACCAATTACTGCAAATGTCAGGGTCGAATCCGCCAACATCTCTCGCGCCCTCATCCCTCGAACAATCCCTCAAACATTCCTTTGGCTATGACTCCTTCCGCCCCGGGCAGCGGGAAATTGTCGAAGCTGCTTTACAACAACGCGATATGATGATTGTCATGCCGACTGGCGGTGGCAAGTCTTTGTGTTTTCAATTACCGGCTTTGTTGAAACCGGGATTGACGGTGGTGGTTTCGCCGCTGATTGCTCTAATGCAAGACCAGGTGGAAGCTTTGCAGGATAATGGCATTGGGGCGACTTTTCTTAACAGCACTTTGAGCGCCCTGGAAACCCGATCGCGCCAAACAGCAATTCTCGAAGGTAAAATTAAACTGCTGTATGTTGCGCCCGAACGGTTGCTGGGCGAGAGATTTTTACCCTTCTTAGATATAGTAGCTTCTAAGTTAGGAATTTCGGCATTTGCGATCGACGAAGCCCACTGCGTTTCGGAATGGGGACACGACTTTCGACCAGAATACAGGCAAATGGAGCGAGTGCGCGATCGCTATCCAGACATCCCCATTATGGGACTAACCGCCACCGCCACCGAGCGCGTCCGCCAAGACATCATCCAGCAGCTAAACCTGCGAAATCCCTACATCCACGTCGCCAGCTTCAACCGCCCCAACCTATACTACGAAGTCCGCCCCAAAACCAAGCACAGTTTTGCCGAAGTCTTGCAAATCATCCAAAAAAAAGGCGGTTCAGGAATCATCTACTGCCTCAGCCGTAAAAAAGTTGACGAAGTTGCCTACAAATTGCAGCAAAACGGCATCCAAGCCCTACCATACCATGCCGGAATGAGCGATGTAGATCGATCGACCAACCAAACCCGCTTCATCCGCGACGACGTACAAGTAATGGTAGCAACAGTCGCCTTCGGGATGGGAATCAACAAACCAGACGTGCGATTTGTAATTCACCACGACTTACCCAA
Organism: Microcoleus sp. BM001215392; assembly: GCF_036700185.1. Classification (NCBI taxonomy): domain Bacteria; kingdom Bacillati; phylum Cyanobacteriota; class Cyanophyceae; order Oscillatoriales; family Microcoleaceae; genus Microcoleus; species Microcoleus sp. BM001215392. The sequence goes on from NZ_JAUBOJ010000026.1 coordinate 29,841, forward strand.
AAACCTAGAAGGATACTATCAAGAATCAGGCCGCGCCGGCAGAGACAACGAACCATCCCACTGCACCTTATTCTTCGGATTCGGCGATGTCAAAACCATCGAATACATCATCGAACAAAAACCAGACGAACAAGAACAAAGAATAGCCCGCCAACAACTACGGCGAGTAATCAACTATGCAGAATCCAGCGATTGCCGCCGCACAGTCCAATTAAGTTATTTCGGCGATTCATTTCCCGGCGATTGCGGCAACTGCGACAACTGTTGCAACAAAAAACCCGTAGAAGACTGGACGCTGGAAGCCATGAAATTTCTTTCCTGCGTTGCTAGATGCCAAGAAAAATTCGGCATGAATCATATTATTGACGTGCTGCGCGGCTCAAAAAGTCAAAAAATATTGCAATACCAGCACAACCAACTTTCTACCTACGGCATTGGCAAAGATAGAAGTGCAGACGAGTGGAAAAAGTTAAGTCGTTCGCTGATCAACCAAGGTTTGTTAGACGAAAAAACAGACGGCTTTCCCATTTTAAAACTCAACGAGAAAAGTTGGGAAATCATGAAACGCCAGCGCACAGTTGAAATCGCCATTGAAGCCCCGCGGGAAGTACAGGGAAGAACTCGCTCTTTAGCTGTAGAAGTCGAAGGCTTATTTTCGATATTACGAAGTCTCCGCAAACAAATTGCCGACGAACAATTTGTGCCACCTTACGTAGTTTTTGCTGATAGAAGCTTACGAGACATGGCAGAAAAACGCCCGCAAAATCTCACTGAATTTGAAGAAGTTTACGGAGTCGGCAGCAACAAGCGAGATAAGTACGGCAAAGTTTTCTTAGAGGCAATTCACACTTTTTGCAAAGAACAAGGATTGCCAACAGGTGCAGCATCTGCTGCCGCCAATCTTCCAACTCTTGCTAATGCTCCATCTTATTCGCAGATGCAAACCTGGGAATTATACCGCCAAGGTTTGACGGTTCAAGCCATAGCCAATGCGCGGGGCATGAGTCCGACTACTATTGCTGGACATCTGGTAGAATTGATGGATATGGGTCGGGAAGTTGATATAAATTTGTTGGTAGAATCGGAAAGCCAACAGGCAATTGTACAAGCAATTGAAGTTGTTGGAGATGAGAGATTGAGAGTAATTTATGAGTATTTGCAAGAACGTTATACGTTTGAGGAAATTAAGTTTGTCCGGGCTTGGTGGCGGCAAAATTATGTCAGCTTTTAACCGCTGATATCGGCGGATTAACGCTGATGGACGCAGATGATTAATGGATAGGATGGGAAAATGAGAATTAAGAAAGTAGCTTTTTGGGATAATTTACGAGAGTGGCGTTTTGAACCGATATATTTTTCCAATCTAGCATTGCTAGCTGGGGTATCTGGCGTTGGCAAAACTCAAATACTTAAAGGAATTTCGACGTTAAAAGAAATAGCGAATGGTGCTTCATTAAACGGCTTAGCATGGGACATCTCATTTTCTACAATCAATGATGTAGAATATCGCTGGCAAGGCGAATTTGAAACAAAAAAAAATCTGCCTATCATTTTTGAGGAACAAGACGAATCTAATGAATTTAGAATTGTTCGAGAACATTTATTAAGAGAGAAAAATGTAATTATAGAAAGAACACCTAATGAAATTATATTTAACGGAAATAAAACTCCGAAATTATCGCCATTTCAAAGCGTAGTAGAAATTTTAAACCAAGAGGAAGATATTTCACCTGTCCAACAGGGTTTTAATAAAATAGTTAGCTATGATTTAAGTTCATTTGATTTCTTTTACAATATGAGTGTAATGCTGTCAACAACCTCAGTAAGCGATGTTTTATTATTAGATTATATTAAATCAAGTGACTTGCAAATCCAGGTGAAACTGGTTCTTGTTTCCCGCCATCATCCAGAAATTTTTAATGATATTAAGCGCATATTTATACAGGGATTTCCTCAAGTAGAAGACATTAAAATAGAAGCGGTACAATATGATAATTCATACCCCAACTTTCCCATTCAGATAAAAGAGAAAGGTGTTAAGGAGTGGATTTTTCAAGACAATATCTCGTCAGGAATGCTGAAGACTCTCATTCATATTAGCGAACTGTACTTGTCGCCCGAAGGCACGGTAATCCTGATTGATGAATTTGAAAACAGCTTGGGAATTAACTGTATCGATGTGGTAACAGATTTGATTGTGGAAAATAGAAATATTAAATTCATTCTCACCAGCCATCATCCTTACATAATCAATAATATTGGGATGGAACACTGGAAAATAGTCACTCGCAAAGGTGGGGTTGTAACTGTGATAGATGCGAAAGATTTGAACTTGGGGAAATCGAGGCATCAAGCTTTCATGCAACTGATTAATCTTGAAGCATACAGCGAAGGAATCAAAGTTGAATGAATCTGTATTTTTTGGTTGAAGGAACACAATCGGAAAGAAAAGTTGATCCTGCTTGGCTGGCTTATCTTTTACCGGAATTGCAGCGAGTTGACAATTGCGATGATGTGACTCAAAAAAATTATTACTTGATTAGCGGCGAAGGATATCCTTCATTATATAATTTCATACCGCCTGCGATCGCAGAAATCAACTCAAACGGAAAATACAGCTATTTTGTAGTGTGTCTGGATGCCGAGGAAAATACTGTTTCTGAACTCGCAACTGAAATTGATGAGTTTTTAAGTCAGCAAAAGTTGAAATTAAATAATGCAGAGCTTGTGCTGATATTTCAGAATCGCTGCTTGGAAAGTTGGCTGCTGGGCAATCGCAAGATTTATTCTAAAAATCCTCAAGACAAACCTTTATTAGATTATACTAGATATTATGATGTTTCAGTTAACTGTCCTGAAAATATGGGCAGCTATCAAGAGTTTAATACTCACGCTCAGTTTCACGGAGCTTATTTGAGAGCGTTATTTGAAGCTAAAAATATTACGTATTCTAAGAAACGACCCGGAGATGTACTCAAGCCATTTTATTTGGAACAGCTATTGACAAGAATTCAAGTGCAGCCAGAGCAACTGACTACTTTTCGCCAGTTTATCAATTTTTGCAATATAGTTAAATCCAAATTGCAGCATTAAATGGCAATTACAGAAATTACGCAGAACCTCTATATAGCGCTTCTCAAAAAAGTGAGGTATGCCCCATGCCCTATGCCCTATGCCCTATCCCCACGAGTAACTCATCTTTTTGAGAAAGTCTATATATTAGACTACTTTGTGTTCCGGGCGCACTCTAGACTTTACAATTGTACAATAAATAGTTGACCTCATTAGCCAGCCATTCGTTAAATAGATTGTGTAATATTTCTTGATAGCGTTCAGGGGTTAATTCCGCTGGGATAAACTTTTCAACCATGAACAAGTGATATCCTCGCTCTGTTTCAATTGGACGAATTACTTCTCCGGGTTTAGCGCTGAATACGGCGACGGCTATGTCTGGTTTTAAAGCCCACCGATAAACCTTGCCTTCGCAACCACATAAATGCCGGCGAGTTTCGTCAATATCGTAAAGGTGGGCAGCATCAAAAAAGCTGATTTCTCCTTCTTTAATTTCATAAAATATTTCTTGGGCAAGTTGTAGGTTGGCAACAATTATTTGATAAAGAATGATGTGGTCGAATTGCAATTTGCTTTGCACGAAAATCTTTTCTACGTCTTTGGCAAATAAGTGTTCGGCTAATTTTTGCCAGAGGAGTCGATCGCAAATTCCGGCCTCTAAGTCTTCTACGGAAATCATCTGCTCCGCCAGCCAAGCAATCGTATCCGCCGCTTTCTCCAGACGCTTATCGCGCCGCAGCTTGTCGCCCGCAGCTTGAATTTCTTCGGGAGTCACAGTTAACCCCCGTTCCTCGGCTGCTTTGTCAATAACTTTTTTCTGCAAAACTTGTTGACAAAAGGGCTTTAATTGCCGCTCTTTTCTGAGCAGTTTGATGATTTCACTTGATTCAATCAATGGCTGGTAAAAGTCCTTCATCTTTCTCTCTCAAGCTATAGAAGTTGATTGAACTCATGCCCCCGAGGCTTCCTGCGGGGGGAGTTCGCGTTGGGTGCATCTGGTTTTTGAGGCCTGAAGAAGCATGACCGCATATAAGTTATTAGTTATCATCTTATATTCACTACGGTCATGCTTCGCCCCTACAAACATATTTGCCTTGCGCCAGATGCACCCGTTCGCGTTAACGGTTAACGGCTAGCTACAAGGTTTGATTTGGCAAACTGATGAAATCAGCATTGGTTAAAGTTGTTGCACCTGCTGCGTTTACTGTTCCCAAAACAACGGCTAAAATTCGATCGCCATTATTGGAACTAAACTTGACCAGAGTTGCGTCTGCGGTACCGTTACCGTCAGTATCAAATGCCACCAGTGCAATATCTGTGGCAGAAAGTCCGCCTGTGAGTCCGATTTTATCTCCTTCAGCGGCATTGAAATCAACCAGTATATCGGCTAAAAATAGATTAGCCACAGAACTTGCGGTCTCGGGTCTAAAGACAAAGGTATCAGCCCCGGTACCTCCAATCAATGTATCGATGCCGAAGTCGCCGCACAGAAAATCGTCGCCATTGCCGCCAATCAGCAAATCTTGACCTCTTCCTCCCCGCAAAGTGTCGTTTCCATCGCCTCCTTCGATCGTATCGCTACCTCTGTTACCTTTGACAAAATCGTCGCCACCTCCTGCAATAATTCGATCGAACCCGCTACCGCAAGTAATCACATCAATGTCGCTGGTTCCCTGCCAATATCCGCCACCGTTGCTGTCGTAGGTGACAGTTAATTCCGCTACTACCGCAGGATTGTTTTCTGGGGGGGGAATTTCTGGGGCTGGGGTTGTATCAGCATTGCTGTTGTTGGTACTGTTATCGGGAAGTGCGATCGACAAATTGCTGGTACTGTTATCTGTTGGCTCAGCAATTATCGTACTGTCACCGCCAGCACCGGTACTGTCTGGAGGCAAATTAGAATGACTTGAATTGCTAGAAGTTCCGTCAGTCACCGAAGCAAGCGGCGCATCATCATCATCATCATTATTATTATTATTATTTGACGGTGTTGGAGTTGGCGCTGGTGCTGGTGTTGGAGCTCTCGCAGGTGTTAGGCGTATTGGTGTTGGTATGGGCGCTGGTGTGGGTGTTGGTGTTGGTATGGGCGCAGGTGTTGGTGTTGGCGCTGTGATATTAAGTGCCGGTGCAGAGTCTGTAGCAGCCGCCGCTGGAGTCGGCGCTGGAGTCGGCGCTGGAGTCGGCGCTGGAGTCGGCGCGGGAGTTGGCGCGGGAGTTGGCGCAGGAGTCGGCGCTGGAGTCGGCGCTGGAGTTGGCGCTGGAGTTGCTGCTGGGGCCGAAGCAGTGGCGCTCGTAGCCGGCGGAGTCTCTAAACCACTGCTAGCTGAGGCGATCGCGCTACTAGAAGTACCACCGGGAGCCCATGCTGTCTGAGTGCTGGTGCTGCTCCCAGTCGGAGAAGTCGCTGTCGCAGTGCTGGTGCTGCTCGCACCGCTGCTGTCTCCTAAGGGCGCAGGTGTTGGTGTTGGTGTTGGCGCAGGTGTTGGTGTTGGTATCGGCGCAGGTGTTGGTGTTGGCGCAGGCGCAGGTGTTGGTGTTGGTATGGGCGCAGGCGCAGGTGTTGGTATGGGCGCAGGTGTTGCTGCTGGGGCCGAAGCAGTGGCGATCGTAGTTGGGGGCGCGACATTAGAAGCACTCGCTGCCGCGCTGCCGCTGCTCGATGTAGCCCCAGCAGCATAAGCAGTCTCGCTACTCGTACTGTTTCCCATCGGGGAAGTGGCTGTCGCAGTGCTGGTACTGCCCGCACCACTGCTATTTACAAAGGAACTAGACTTGCTGGAAGTGCTGGTGCTGCCGGCACCAGAGTTATTCGCCTGCGAATTCAAAGTGTTTAAACTATTGCTGTTTCCAACAATATTATTTAAGGTATCAGATGAATCTAAGGAAGGCATCGCGATTTATCTCCTTTTAGCTATAAAGACGAAAAGCACTTGCGTGAACACCGACACTGCCAATTTCCAATGAAAATGTATGATTTTGAAGAGTGCGAAGCAATTGCTTTTGACTTCTGACTAAAGACTGAAAAGTTTTTAATAAATGAATCTCGATCTATCCCGAAAGTTAGAGGGGAAACAACTGTTGACAGTTGACAGTTGACAGTTGACAGTTGACAGTTGACAGTTGACAGTTTAAACAATACCGATGCAACCGGAAACGATATTATTGACCTAAATATATCTGGACTAATTAGACCTGTGTTGCCAATTTGGCAGAATTGTCTGAGTTGCTTTGGGATGTGGGTGCAAGCTGTGGCTCGATCGCGCTCCCATGGATGCGGACGGGGGTGCATCGCGATCGCCCTGCACCTAACTCGATGGTGACGAAGTGAACTACCCACGCCAAATCAAAGGTGTAGGGTGCGTCGCCATCTACAATCCTCGAAAAAATCGACTATCTCGTAGCGACGCACCGGTGGGGAATAGTTCAGGAAACAAAGCCAATACTCATCATTGTTCCAAGACTTTGGAGAATTAGACTTGAATTGCATAAGTCTTCTTTTCGATACAGAAACCGCAGATGTCAGA
>NZ_JAUBOJ010000027.1:0-15330 GCF_036700185.1 Microcoleus sp. BM001215392
GCCAAACCGGGCATAAGATTAGCGGGCATACCTCACTTTTTTGAGAAAGGCTGTAGTTATTGCTGATGATAAGTTAATAGAGTGAGGCATGAGAGCAAAAGCCCGTGAAGCGCAGCTATCCCTCTTCGTGAATCGCCCCTTCAACATGAATCATTCAAACTAACTCCGACACTCTCAGCCGCCCTTCTACGGGTTCATACTCATCCTCTAAAAGCCAATACTGTGCCTCATCATAACTCTGACTAGAAAACACAACTTTATAACCCTCAGCCGGATCGTATATCTGACAATTCCCGCCAGCATCACTTAGTAACAAAAGCAGATAAGGCGGTGAAAAATTTGGATCGATCCATACCTCTGTAAACTCCCAGTTATTATTCACTAAATCGGCTTCGAGGCGTAACGTGGTATCGGTTTTCGGCATCAACTTTTATCTTTCCGTAATAAAGTAACAGACGGCTACCATCCGGGTCAACTCTATAACCAATTGATTCAACAAAAAACATACCGTAACGATCGTAGCCCCGAATCGTACCTGTAAATGCTCCATCTTCTATTATGGCTTGAGCTACCCGATTCATAGTAGCCTCATCGTTAAAAATATGAGCAGCACGTCCTTTATTAAGCAGTCTTCTCATTTGTGGCGTGTCTGGCAAGTGTTTAGCAATGTGCCTGCTGTCAAGGGTGATTTGGCGATTAATTCCACTCATTAATTAATTGAATCGCATACCAGTATCATTAAATCACCCGATCGCCCTTACATCCCAATTTGTCAAAAAGTCGGCGCCAGCGCAACTATCTCTCTTCGTGAATCGCACTCTAAGAATATAACTATCAACAACACGCCGATGGAGGAAACGGCATTGCCATGTCCCTACCCCAAAATAATCGTAGTAGGGAAACGGCACTGCCGTCTCCTGATTTCGGGCACTGCCGTCTCCTGATTTCAGCTACTCTTACAAATGGCAACTCATATCGTCAGATAATTGACTGAAACGAGCATTTTCCCGGTAGTCTACCGGGCAGTCTATCACGCAGGGGACATCTTGAGCCAGCGCTTCCTTCAGGATAGGAATAAAATCGGTGGCGGATTCCACGCGATAGCCTTTTAAACCCATACTTTCGGCAAATTTAACAAAATCTGGATTGCCAAATTTGACGAAATCTGAATGACCAAAGTGATCTTCCTGCTTCCATTCAATTAACCCGTAGCCGCCGTCATTAAAGATCAGTGTCACAAAATTAGTACCGACGCGCAAAGCAGTTTCTAACTCTTGACAGTTCATCATGAAACCGCCGTCTCCCGTGGCTGCTACTACTTTGCGATCGGGATAAACGAGTTTTGCCGCCACCGCGCCCGGAATTGCAATCCCCATCGCAGCAAATCCGTTGGAGATTAAACAGGTATTTGGGCGATCGCAATGATAGTGCCGCGCGATCCACATTTTGTGAGCCCCCACGTCAGATATCACAATATCTTCCGGGCCCATGACTTGGCGCAAATCGTAAATGATTTTTTGCGGCTTGATTGGAAAACCATCGTCGTTTGCATATTGTTCGTACCCAGCGCGAATATCCGCCCGCAACTGCTTAGCAAAAGGGTCTGTTTTCTCCATGCGATCGGCACGCTGCAAAATTTCATTTAGCGAATCAGAAATATCTCCCACAACTTCTACAACAGGAATATAACTGCTATCAACTTCTGCTGGGAGAGCTCCTACGTGAATAATCGGAATTTTGCCGTCAGGATTCCACTTTTTCGGGGAATATTCAATTAAATCGTAGCCAACAGCAATCACTAAATCCGTTTCTTCAAAAGCACAGCTAATGTAATCGCGTTTTTGCAATCCCGTCGTCCAAAGTGCCAAAGGATGAGTGTAAGGAATTACGCCTTTGCCCATGAAAGTATTAGCTGCGGGAATATTTAATCGAGTAGCAAATTCTGTCACTGCTTCGCTAGCATTGGCTCGAATTGCTCCATTTCCGATTAACAACAAAGGACTTTTTGCTTTAGAAATTGCCACCGCCGCTTTATTAAGACTTTGGTAAGCACCGAAAGTTTTTTCGCGGTTGTCTTTGGTGAGCGGATTTCCTTCTACAGACATTGCTGCGATATTTTCTGGCAAGTCAATGTGAACTGCTCCCGGCTTTTCGCTTTGAGCCACTTTGAAGGCTTTACGGACGATTTCTGAGGTAGTGCTAGGGCGGACAATTTGAGCATTCCACTTAGTAATTGGGGCAAACATAGCGACCAAATCTAAATATTGGTGCGATTCTATGTGCATTCTGTCTGTGCCGACTTGTCCGGTAATTGCTATTAAAGGAGCGCCGTCTAAGTTGGCGTCAGCAACTCCTGTCATTAAGTTAGTTGCACCGGGGCCCAAGGTGGACAAGCAAACGCCGGCTTTGCCAGTGAGGCGGCCGTAAACGTCGGCCATGAAGGCGGCGCCTTGTTCGTGACGAGTAGTAATAAATTTAATTGAAGAGTTTCTTAGGGCTTCTAGAACTTCTAAATTTTCTTCTCCGGGAAGTCCGAAGACGTATTCTACGCCTTCGTTTTCCAAACATTTTACCAAGAGTTGAGCTGTGTTCATTACCGTTTTTTTCCTCTGTTAATCAGGATTTGTTTTTCTCAAATAATCTGCAATCTCGGAATTTATTGTACAGCCTTTGAGGGTGACAAAATTTTTAGCCGATCGCACTCTGTCAACTTTTCACAAAAATACTGCATTTGAGTTTATTACCGCAGATAGAAGAACGGGCGGCACGCTGGTGCAAACATCCACCATCCACCGGCCGGACGCCGTGCCGCCATCAGCCATCAGCCATCAACAGGGGGGGGCGGACGCCCGTGCCACGATCGACAAAGATAGATTTGGGTTTTTGCGAAAAGTTGATGGTGCGCGCTTATTTTACCCAGACTGTTTTAATGTTCACAAATTCGTGAATTCCTTCGATGCTCAATTCGCGTCCGTAACCCGATCGCTTAATGCCACCAAATGGCAATTTGGGGTCGGATTTTACTAAGCCGTTGATGAATACCGCACCTGCTTCTAGTTCGTCCATAAATTGATCGCTCTCTGAGCTTACTGTAGTCCAAGCGGTGGCTGCTAAGCCAAAGGATGTGCTGTTTGCTAGGGCGATCGCCTCATCGATGTTAGCAACTCGGAATACCATAGCTACCGGGCCGAAAAACTCTTGTTGGCGCGCCGGAGCATCTAGGGGAATTTCTGTCAGAATAGTTGGCAAGTAGAAATTGCCGGCATTCTCTGACAGTGGGCGGCCGCCTGTCAGCAGTTTTGCTCCCGATTCGATGCAAGCTTGCACTTGATCGTTCAATTCTTTGAGGATTGCTGGGGTAGCCAAAGGGCCGATATCGGTTTCGGACAACATCGGATCGCCTACTTTTAATTGCTCGAATTTTTCGACAAATCCTTTGATAAATTCATCGGCGATTTCTTCTGCTAAAATAAACCGTTTTGCTGCGATGCAAGATTGACCGTTATTCAGCATCCGCGAGGTGACTGCTGTGGATAAAGCTGCTGGTAAATCGGCGCTGGACATTACAATAAATGGGTCGCTTCCTCCCAATTCCAGCACTACTTTTTTTAAATTTTTGCCCGCATTGGCTGCCAAACTTTCACCCGCTGGTTCGCTACCGGTGAGAGTTGCTGCTTTGACGCGATCGTCCGCAACGATTTTAGCTACTTTGTCGGCTCCCACTAACAAAGTTTGAAAAACTCCTTCGGGAAAGCCTGCTTCGGCGAAAATCTCTTCGATTTTTAGAGCGCACTGGGGCACGTTGGAAGCGTGTTTGAGCAAGCCTACATTGCCCGCCATCAGCGTCGGCGCCGCAAACCGGAAAACTTGCCAAAATGGGAAATTCCACGGCATGACGGCTAAAATAGCGCCCAGCGGTTGGTAGCGGACAAAGCTGGTGCTAGCGTCGGTGGTTGCGGGTACGTCTGCCATAAATTGAGCGGCATTTTTGGCGTAGTAGCGGCAAACTAAGGCGCATTTTTCCACTTCGCCGATCGCCGATTTGAGCGTTTTGCCCATTTCCAACGTCATCATTTGGGCGTAAATTTCGCGATCGCGCTCCAAGATATCCGCAGCTTTCTGCATCCAGATTGCTCGCTGCTCAAACGGCAAGCGGCGGTATTTGTTAAAAGCTTGCTGTGCTGATGCCAGCTTAGCTTCTATTTCCGCATCTGTCAGCGGCTCGAAAGTTAACAGCGTTTCTCCCGTTGCCGGGTTGATAGTAGCAATAGCCATTGTTTTATCTCCTGTATGAAAAACACAAAACTCCCTTCTAGTTTTCCAGCTAGGCGGGGAGTTATATCAAGGTATTACAAGATGGGAATTTGCCCGCCACATTTTCAGGTATTGTTAATTTGCGAGTGTCGCAATTTTCTTAAAACTCTCAACTTTTAATTATAGTGCAAAATCTCGATCGCAAATCTTAAGAAAATTCGTGTTTAAACTTATAGGACTTAACCACACACTCTATTGTAGGTGCGCAGTGCGCACCTTACAAATACTAATAGCGGAGTAAACTATTTTTTGACCTTAGTCCTAAATTCACTCTCTTAGTCGGCGTCCGGCGGACTTCGTTTGTGTAGTAGCGATTTCCATCGCCGAATCATCTCAAACAGATTTTTCCTCGACGTAATTCTGCACGTAAGACTGATAGTAATACCTGCTGCCCTTATCATTATTAGCCACCATTCCCAACAGCGGAATTCCCGCCATTTTCAAATCTTCAAAAGCCAACAATAGCGCCTCGCGCTCAGTTTGATGCAGCCCCACTACCAGCATCAATCCGCTGGTATGAGCCGCCAACAAATTCGCATCTGCCAAACCCAAAAGCGGCGGAGTATCGTAAATAACTAAGTCAAAATGACTTGCCAAAGCTGCCATTAAATTCTGCATTTTTCGGGAAGAAAGCACCTTTGTCGGATCGGGAGGTACTGGCCCGGATGTTAACACAAATAGGTTTTCATCTCGGGGCGATCGCAAAATCAACTCTTCCACATCCACATCATCGGCGATCGCATTGTGCAACCCTTGCCAGTTCGGCAAACCCAGCATTTCGTGCACCTGCGGGCGCCGTAAATCCGCATCCACCAACAGCACTTGCTGGCCCATTGCAGCCGCCGCCCGCGCCAGATTTACCGCCACCGTAGACTTGCCGTCAGCTACTTGACAAGAGGTAATTACACAAGAAGCGATCGGAGTATCAACGTTTAACAGCCGAATATTAGCATTGAGCGATCGAAAAGCCTCTTGAAAAGCATCCGTCGGCACCGGCGAACTTCCCACATCAATAGTAGTTGTCTGCGCAGGCGGCAGTCTCAAAATTTTATCGCTAGCAGGAATTACCCCCAACAAAGGCAACCGAATCGAATGTTTGACATCCTCCGGAGAGTTGAACACAGTTTTATTATTAAACCGTTCCGCCAACTGCGCCGCCAGCATCCCAAACAACAAACCAGCCAATCCCCCCAAAGCCAAATTCAAAGGCATAATCGGAGCAACAGCCATCAACTCGCCATTTTTGTAGCGCGGAATTTCCGGCTTAGCAATAACTTCCCAAGCCACCTCTTTTTTGCCCACAGCTTCAAGCTGCAAAGCTTGCTGTTTTGCCAGCAAACCATTCAGCGTAGTGTTAGTCAATTCTGCCTCCCGCTGCAAATCCGAATAGCGCCGCAAAATCACCGGGAATCCTTGAGAATATTGATTCAACTGTTTAGCAGCCTGTTCCAAAACCTGATTCCGCACCCCCAGCACCTGAATTAAATTAGCAGTACCAATAAACTGCTCGATCAACTTAATCCGCACCGGATCTTGAAAAGCCAGCACTTGCGAATTCACCTTCGCCAAATCCGTTCCCAGAACTTGTTGAGCTTCTTTTTTTAACAAAGGAATCAAGTTTTTGCGCTGATCTCGCAACAATTGCATTTGCGGCGTTTGGTCTGTATATGTCGCCGAATTAATCGCAATTTGCCCTTCCAATTGCTGCAATTGAGTCAGCATCGCTTGATAGCGGGGAGCTTGACTCAGAGCCGAGGCCATCAAGGCTTGTTGCTGGTTTAATCCAAGCTGATTTTGCAGGTTAGCATAGAGCAATCTCTGCTGGTTGAGCTGCGTTTGCGCATCCAATCTTTGCGCTTGAAGTTGGCTGATTTGCTGCGCCAGTTGTTGGGTTTGAATTTGCGGGTCAATGAAATTGTACTGCTGTCGCAACTTTTGAATTTCAGTTTGCAGAACTTGTTGACGCTTTTTCTGGTTGGGAATTTGCGATTTCACAAAATCCAGACTCTGGCTAATTTGAGTTTTGGTATCTTGCACGCTGTAGTTGCGGTAGCCAAGCGCCACTTTTTCTAAAACAAACTGAATTTTTTTAGGGTCGTAATCCCGATATTTAACTTCGATAATCTTGGTATTCTTAAAACGATTAATTGACAGCCTATTTTCTTGAGAAAACGGCAAATTATCCGCTTTTTGGTTCAAAAGATAGTTGTAATTTATTTCTGGATATTTCACCCGCAACTCTTTAATAATCGGCGACATGACTTGCGGGCTTTGCAAAACTTGAATTTGCGATTCGTAGTCAAAACCGGGACTTTCTGTCCTTGCGGGAGTCGCTGGTTGTAGTTTTAGCTCGCCGGAGTAGACTTTTGCTAAAGTGTTTTGCGTGACTGCGGGTTCTACTAATAATTGAAATCGCCCTTCATACTCGCTTTTTTGATTCAGCGTCCAAGCAAAAACTCCGGTTGTCACTGCCGCTGCTACGCCGATGACTAAGATGGAGCGACTGCGGCAAACTTCCCAAAAGCTTAACTGTTCTTCATCTCTGTTGTCCCTGCCTAAAAATTGCTCTTCTTCATAAAGTACGGAAGATAATTTATGTTGTCCAACGATTTTTTTATTTTGATTAAACAGTGCTATTTGAGATTTTTTACCTGGTTTCATTTGATTGCTACAACTTATTTGTTTAAACGTTTGTACGGCTGGTGCGGTTTCATCAACCCGGCTTCTAACTATCCAGCTTGTTACCAAACCGATTTTTTTGCGATAAACCTGGTTAATTAAGCCTGAGTGCTAGTCTAAGCATTCAAATCACCTAAAAATATTGAACAAGCGGAATATTCCCAACAGTGGGCTTAGAGGAGCTAGAGTCCCGCCTACATTATCCGAGAACGTAGCGCGACCCGATCGCCCGATCATGATTACATCATTATTTTGCAGTTTGGGATTACTTTCCTCATTGGCGGTTGCGGAAAAATCAACCTTAACACTTAGCCTCGAAACACTGCCGTTAGGATTGAGGCGAATTAAATCCACCGAATCCATTTGGGCCCGCGATTTATTAAAACCTCCCGCTGCTACCAGTGCTTGATTTAAAGTAGTGTTGGGCCCTAATGCAAAAGACCCGGGTTTCACGACTTCTCCCACCAGACTCACCTTAATCGAATCCGGTGAAAAATTAGAAGTAGCAACTTGTGCGCCTTCGAGTGCATCAAGATTTTCGGCTTTGGGAACGATTACCGTATCTCCCTGTTGCAGCGCTAAATCTTGGGATACATCTCCGGCTTCCAAAAGTTGCCACAAATTCACATTAATAATTTGTTCGGTGCCCGCCCGCGTCAGGCGGCGAACTTGTATTTGTCTGATATCAGCTACCGGCGTAATGCCGCCCGCCATTTTAATTGCTCTGGTTACAGTTTGCTGCAAAACTGTTTGGCCGCCGCCGTCGGTTTCCCTGTTTTCAAACAAACCAGAATCTGCACCCGATTCATTCTCTTGTACCTTACTTTGAAGTTCTTTTGCCAGAGTATAAGTACCGGGGCGAGTGACTTCGCCCACCACAGCAATATTAATTGGTTGAGTGCTTTGTCCGGTAATATTAGCTACTGCTAAAGTCGGTGCTTCTTGGCGGTTGAGGCTAGTTACAGTGGGAATAAATATAGTATCGCCGTCGCGTAAAGTTAGATCGGCACGCAAATCGCCGTTTTGCAATAATTCCCACAAATCCACACTGATAATTTGTTCTGCTGCGTTGCGCTGGGGGCGGCGGATTTTGATTTGCCGCACGTCTGCTGACTGGGTAATTCCGCCAGCCATTCGCAGCGCCCGCGATATCGTCGGCATTTGAGTTCCCATTTGCTCTGCTGTGCCTCCAGGCCCTGCTGCTGAAGATATTGTATAGGCTCCGGGGCGGTTGATTTCGCCGGCGATCGCAATTTGCAAAGGACGCGCAGCCAGCAGTTTCATCGTAATTACAGGACGTTTGAGGTATTTGCCGTATCGATCCTTGACGGAATTAGAAGCTTGTTCTAGGGTCATTCCGGCCACGGATAGGCTGCCAATTAAAGGCAAACTCAGGGAACCGTCGGCCTGTATTTGGTGTTGACCGTTGGGCCCGCTGTATTCCGGGACGTTGAAGATGTCTATTTGGATGCGATCGCCCGCGCCCAAAGTGTAAACGGACGATCGTACACTAGACGCACTTGCCGGAACCGCCGGAAATCCCGGCGCTGCGGGTACCGGTACCGGAATCGGAGAACGTGAAGCAGGAGGAAGAGGAGGAAGAGGAGGAGGAAAAGAAGGAAAAGAAGGAACAGAAGGAACAGAAGCAGGAGGAGGAGGAGGAGGAGGAGGAGGAGACAAAAACTCCGCCACCGCCGGAGACGAGCCCGCAGCAGCAGCCAGCACGCAGACTGTTAAAGTTTGGACAATTAAATTTTTGACGGCACTGCTTGCCGAATCACCCAGTTTGCAGCTTGTGCTAGAAACATCTCCCTGAGCCACTTTCCTGTCAGGATACCGGATACAATCTCCCCTTTCCTGCCAGGATAAGGCAACGGAAGGGTGAGGTTTTTTCTGAAGTTGCACGCCGTGCGAAGAACTTTTCACCACCATTGCTGTTTGCCCCTATCCTCTACCTACCCCGCCAACATCAAATGTAACCCAACTCTTCTAACTTGCTGAGAACTTTTTTGACACTCTCTGCCAAACTTTCTCGATCTGTGTAACAAATAATCTCAGGATTGACAGGTTCTTCATAAGCATCGTCAATTCCGGTAAAACCCTTAATTTCTCCGGCTCTGGCCTTAGCGTACAGTCCTTTGACATCGCGGGCTTCGCACACTTCTAGCGGCGCTTTGACATACACCTCTACAAAATTTGGCTCGATCGCCCTAATTTCGTCGCGAACTGCTTTGTAGGGGCTAATAGCTGCCGTCATTGCCACAACTCCATTGCGGCTGAGTAGGTTCGCCACAAATCCAATCCGCCGAATATTAGTATCTCGGTCTTCTTTGCTAAATCCCAAACCTTTTGACAAGTTGGTACGAACGACATCTCCATCCAATATTTCAACTTTGCAGCCTAGAGCCTTCAATTCTGATTCGAGCGCTTTGCTGATAGTTGTTTTTCCGGAACCGCTCAGTCCGGTAAACCACAATATAAAACCTTTGTCCATTTTCAATTGCTTAGTGAGTGAATGGTGAAAAAATTATGCGATCTATTATATTACTGTCCCTGTTACCGATTTTGGATTTTTTTTATTTGAAATGCGAGCTGTCTCAGAATAACTAATTTATGAGTTACCGTCACCAACCCGGTAACAAGCGAAAAAGCGTGGATTCCTTAGGCTTATATCTACGAATAAACCCGGTTTCTGACCTCGGTCTGCGTTCACAAATGTATTTGTTTTAACCGCAAACAAAGCTGTTGACGCAGAGAAAGAAGATAAATAGGCGATCTAAAAGTGATTGGGGAACCAACAAAGTGGTGTATCTGCGTAATTACCGATGTATGATTTGTCAAGTCTTTACAAATTAAAATTTAATTGGCGATCGCCAACACCGCAGATATATCTTGTAGCACTTGACTGAGCCATTAAGAATCTCAAATCTCAAATCTCAAATTTAAAATCTCAAATCCTATTGCTTATGTCTCCCGTTTTAAAAGCAGATGTTTTAGTAGTCGGTGGCGGCACCGGCGGCACCGCAGCAGCAGTCCAAGCAGCCCGCCGCGGTGCCAAAACTATTTTAGTTAGCGAATTCCCGTGGCTGGGAGGAATGCTGGCGACAGCAGGCGTTTGTGCCCCCGACGGCAACGAATTAGCAGCATTTCAGACGGGTTTGTGGGGTGCGTTTCTGGGCGAACTCCAGCAGCGACAGCCGGGAGGTTTGGATGGGGGATGGGTCAGTTTTTTTACTTACGATCCCCGCACTGGTGCTGAAATTTTTGCTGATTGGGTTAAGTGTTTGCCGAACTTGCAGTGGATTTCTGGACAAACAGCTCTCGATGTGCTGGTGGAAGACAACAGAATTTCTGGGGTTCGGTTTGCAGATTTTACGGTGGCGGCCAAAATCACTTTGGATGCAACAGAATTGGGAGATTTGCTGGCTTTAGCGGAGGTGCCGCACCGCTGGGGTTGGGAATTCCAAGCCCAATGGGGAGAACCCAGCGCGCCGATCGCTCCTAACGATCTCACACAAAGGTATTCGGTGCAAGCTCCGACTTGGGTGGTTCTGATGCAGGATTTTGGCGAAGGTGCGGTGGCGCCAGAAATTCCCGCGCCGCCGATTGACAATCCCGATCGATTTATCGGTGCTTGGGATGCTTACACTCCGGAACAATTTCTCAATTACGGCCGACTGCCTGGGGGATTGTTGATGATTAATTGGCCGATTCGTGGTAATGATTATGGTGAAGGAGTCGATCGACTCATTGGATCTAAAACATCCAGACAAGAGTTCCTCCAAGAAAGTCTCTGGCACAGCCAAAGTTTTGCCCGCTTCATTCAAACCAAACTCGGCCCGCGCTACGGCTTAGCACAAAATATTTTCCCGATTTCAAATATCGAAAATCAACCCAATTCTTCCCTACTTTCTGCCTTCGCCTTGCACCCGTACTACCGAGAAAGCCGCCGTTTGCGAGGGATAAGTACAGTCACAGAACAAGATATTTTGCCCGTGGTTGGGGGTAGAGTCGCTCCATTGCCGATCGATTCTCAAGGAATTTGCGAGACAATTGCGATCGGCAACTATGCTAACGATCACCATTATCCCAGCGGCGACATTCCCTTGCAGCCCAAATCCATCCGTTGGGGCGGCCGCTGGACTGGCACTCCGTTTACAATTCCCTACAGTGCGCTAATTCCTGCGGCTACAGACGGATTGCTGGTTTGCGAAAAAAATATTTCCGTTTCTCACATCGCCAACGGTGCAACTCGCTTGCAGCCGGTGGTGATGAATATCGGGCAGGCGGCGGGGATGGCTGCGGCTTTGTGTGCGGAAGTTGGATGTCGGCCGCGCGATTTGTCTGTGAGAGTTTTGCAGGAAGCTTTGCTGCAAGATGCGTCGGCGAGGGCGGCGGTTGTTCCTTTATTTAATTTGACACCGGAGCGATCGGATTGGGTCGATCGGCAGCGCTATTATCTCGATCGACCTCAAGCATATCCCGCCAGTGGTGAATGTCCTTTGTCAGTCAAAAACTGCGAACAAACCCGGTTTTTCCACGAAAGTTATGTATTTGAATCCAGAACCTTGACATTTGAACTCAGTTTGTGCGCAACTCCCAGCAGTAAAACAGCAAGTGGCGAAAGCAAATTTATCGGCATTTTCCGCCGCCTCGGTACACAAGACTGGACGCTAACGCTGACAAGTCCCCCATCCATGACGGGTCAAACTTGGCAACTCGTGACTTTGGACTCGGAAACCGACAAATTTTTAGATTGTTGCGAAACCGAAAAGCCTCTGACAGTATGGGGCAGGCTGAATTTTGCCGGTGCTTGGCTGCTGACAGGAGCAGTAGCATTGAATGGATAAGGTTTTTTGCAAAGTTCCGAAAATTGCCAGAAATCTATCCTGATCGATCGGGGCAAGTCCGTATCAGGTAATAGACACTGACACGGATACTACCCATGCAAACCTACACTGCAATTGCTTTACTGAGCCTGTTGGGCATTACCTTGAGTGCCAGCGCCGCCAGTGCTTTTGAATCTCCAATCCCAACGCTCGAAACCGCTACCGCCCAATATATGTTGTCAGCCCAAACTCAACAACAGCGCGAGCGCCTACCTGAGAGGGGCAGCGGACGCAGAAGCTTTACCGAGCCTAATGTTACTCACGCGCTACAAAATTTCTAATGGCACTGGAGTCAAGTGATTGCCGCAACGCCAGTTGGTTCGGACAGTTGATTCGATCGCTCCATCTGATTTTCTGGGATTTTAGTTTTTCCGGTTAAACGGCAACTACACTTTTTGTTTACAGTCCTTGGGAGATTTTTTTTGTATGACAAATGCTAGCATATAAACCTATAACCGCCATCCACCTAGAGATAGATTCTAGTGGGTGGCGGTTTTGTCTGGCAAACAATACAATTCTCCGCCTCTAGGATTTTCCGATTATGCCACCTCTGGTGCTTTTGCATTCTCACGCTGCTGGTCTCGGAGACGCCTCAAATTCCTCCGATCGCAACAGTTATTTACCTGATCTCCCCGCAGGTGGGGGTAGAATTTTCAACGGCTGCACTATAATTGACGTGCGATCGCTAACTTATATATAAGTAAATCCTGAGTGCAAAAGGTTCCGCACTCTTGTTAAATTCGCCAATAAGAACCACTTATGCTTAAAGGCGATCGCCTTTAAGCCAAGACCCCATCGCTCTGGGGGAAGTTAATTGGCTTCAATCTTAGTCTGGGTGGCAAGCTTTCCGGCGACAGTCGGCTATGCTTGATTCGGCGCTCTTGCAATAATTTAGTGGAGGATGACAAAATGCCTCCTAATTTGGCTATTTCGGGGATTGTGATGAAAAATGACTCTTTGGATCTGGTCAAAAGCCTCAGCCCTAGTGCAATGGATCAGATCATGCTATATCTGGCGTTTAGCGCCATGAGAACCAGTGGGCACAGGCACGGGGCGTTCCTAGACGCAGCCGCTACGGCGGCTAAGTGTGCCATTTATATGACCTATATGGAGCAGGATAACCTGCGGATGACCGGACACTTGCATCACATTGAGCCTAAACGGGTGAAGGTGATTGTTGAGGAAGTTCAGGAAGCTCTAACTAAGGGAAAATTGCTGAAAATGTTGGGTTCCCAAGAACCTAGATATTTGATTCAGTTTCCTTATGTCTGGCTGGAACAGTATGCTTGGGTTCCGGGACGCCCTCGGATTCCGGGAAACAGCTTGACTGCGGATGAAAAAAAATATCTCGAAGGCAAGATTCCTGCTAATCCGCCTGATGCTCAATTGATCAACTCTTTTCAATTTATGGAGTTGATCGAGTTTCTGCACAGGCGATCGCAAGAAGATATGCATCCGGAAAGGCGAATGCCATTGAGCGAAGCTCTAGCAGAACACATCAAGCGCCGCTTGATATATTCCGGAACGGTGACTCGCATTGATTCGCCTTGGGGAATGCCTTTTTATGCCCTTACCCGCGCTACTTACTCTCCAGCAGAGCAGGAAGAACGCACGTTTACAATGGTAGAGGATACTGCTAGATATTTCCGGCTGATGAAGGATTGGGCGGAAAAACAACCAAACGTAATGCGAGTTATGGAAACTTTGGATATCCCCCCCGAACGCCTCGAACAAGCTGTTGAGGAGTTAGATGAAATTATTCGCAATTGGGCCGATCGCTATCACAAGCGCGGTGAACCAACAATGGTTTTACAAATGGTTTTTGGGCCGCAAGACGACGCTTAGCAAAATTAGTCATTAGTTATCCGTCATTAGACATCTCAAAAAATAGTTTTGGGGTAGGCATTATGCCTGCCCCAAATTTATATGTCAGCAGATGTTTGTGAGTCGATCGCTAAGCTAAAAAAGCTTTACACACAAAAGCTAAGACGATCGCACCGATCGCTCCTATGAGTGTATTAAAAAAATTCACTACCTCATTCGTCAGCCAATCAAACTTCGATTGTACCGTGGCGCCAATCACGCTCTCGATGTTCGTAGCTATAAAAGCTGACACAACACAAAACACAATTCCTGTCAAGTCTATTAAACCCACAGCCCAACTCACCAGCGCCATCAGAATCGAGCCGACAATACCTGCGATCGTTCCTTCCAAACTGACAGCCCCTTCGGTACCTCTAGGTACAGGCTGCAAGGTAGTAATCAAAAACGTATGCTTCCCGTAAGCTTTGCCGATTTCGCTAGCGCAGGTATCGGAAAGTTTTGTGCCCAAACTCGCCGCGTAACCGAGCAACAACAGGGAAATTACATCTTGTGACACAGGCTCCATGGCTGTGTCTCCTAAAATAGATAATCCCAAAACTGCCACAGCGCAGAGAGTAGCGGTTAAAGCCGAACCCCAAACATTTTCCGGGCCTCGGGCTCCGGAACGTTTTTCGGCAATCCCTTCGGCTTCTTTTTGAGCTTTTCCGATGCGGGTAACTCCAGATCCGACGAGAAAGTAGAACATGACCGCAGCATAGCCTTGCCATCCCAAACTGCCCCAGATGATGACACCCAGCAGCCAACCGTGGAGTTGTCCAGCCGGAGTAAGCAATTTTTTAGGAGCAAGTGTGGCGATCGCGAGTAAAAATGTATTCAGGGCGATCGCCACCAACCAAGGATTAGACCAAGATAAATAATTAAAGAACAATTCTGAATTCTGCATTTAGTACCTCCATGAGCCAAGTCTTATTTCATCTTGCCTTCCCCGTGACAGACATTGCGCAAACCAAAGCCTTCTACGTAGACGGACTCGGCTGCGAATTAGGTCGCGAATCGCCGAATTCGGCGATTATGGGCTTGTGCGGCCATCAAATAGTCGCCCACGTCAGCCGCGAAGCTGTGACGCCTCAGCGAGGCATCTATCCCCGGCATTTTGGGTTGATTTTTACGAACGAGGCTGACTGGGAAGGGTTGTTAGAAAAAGCCCAGCAAAACAACTTAAATTTCTATCAAGAACCTAGACGGCGATTTGTCGGTTTACCCACAGAGCACCGCACTTTCTTCTTAGAAGATCCTTTCCACAATATACTGGAGTTCAAGTATTATTGCGAAGCTGAAGCAATTTTTGGGCGCAGCGAATACGCCGAAGTCGGCGATGCAGTTTAGTCTCCTGGTAGGGTGCGCCAGCATAGAGTTATTTTTTTGATGATTGAGAATCAATCTCTATTATTGAAAAGGACTCGCATTCCGAACGATCGAACCTGTAATCAAAATAGGTTCGTAGTGAGGACTTTAGTCCTCTGATTTAGAAAATGACTAAAGTCCTTACTACAAACCTGAAAAGGACTCAAGTCCTTACTACAAACCTGAAAAGGACTCAAGTCCTTACTACAAACCTGAAAAG
>NZ_JAUBOJ010000027.1:15430-36172 GCF_036700185.1 Microcoleus sp. BM001215392
GACTAAAGTCCTCACTACAAACCTGAGAGACATGGTACTAATAATTTTTCAAGGGTTCTGAAAGTGCCTCAGCGACCGCTTTTAAACTCCGGTCATGCCTCGCCATCATCCCATGGGCGAACACGGACAATTTTACTTGTTTAGCGGCCGATATTTGGGAACTAGAAGCAGGGACAATGATCAAATCCCAATCAGTCCAAATCGAAGTAAAATTTAGCTTTTCTAACAACCCAGTATCTCGATTTAAATCTTCCAGAAAAGCACTGCCCGGACGCATTTGAACGCAGCCTTTGCCCCAAAGAATCCAAGCCGTCCAAGTACCGCTGTGAGGGGAAGATATCGCAATAAAACGCTGCACTCGGTTAGTTCCGCCTAACCGAGTGCAGGTAGTAACGAGTTACTAAGCCGCCCATGCTCAATCCTACTATATCTAAGCTATGTTCTGGAGCGAAGTTTTTTTCTATATAGTTTGCCATTTGTTTTGCTAATTCATCTATGCTGGCATTGCCCCAGTGTGGCGATAGATCGAGGGTGTATACTGACCAACCTAAATCTCTGAGGTAGGCAGACATTTTGTGGAAAATCCCCGATTTTCTGAAGATTCCGTGAATTAGCAAGACTGGGTTGCGGCTGAAATTGCTATTCATTTTTACGCGATTATTTTATTTTTAATAGGTGCTTTTAGCTCTTCAACTAATGCGTTAATACTTTGGGCTTCTGTCACCATTTGGCGGTGGAGCATGATGTTGATTTTAATTTGTTTACCTACTGGCAGTTGGGAACTTTGCGACGGTACAATCATGATGTCAAATGGCGTCCACATTGATGTAAAATTTATGCGTTTGAGCACGGTTACATCTTGATTCAAATCGCGCAGCAAGCCGCTATTGGGGCGCATATCCAGGTATCCTGGTAGGGGTAGGGAATAGGCGGTGAGGGTTCCTTTGTGGGGGGAAGATATGGTGATGAAACGCTCGACTCGGTTAATTCCTCCAAGTCGCTGGACGTAGTAGCGGCTGACGATGCCGCCCATGCTGTAGCCTACTATGTCTAAAGTCTGTTCTGGATCGAAGGTTTCATTGATGTAGTCTGCGAGTTGCTTGGCTAGTGAGTCGAGGCCGAGGCTACCGTCGTTGGGGGTGAGGTTGAGGCTGTGAACGGCCCATCCGAGTTCGGTGAGGCGGGCTGACATTTTGCTGAAAATAGCCTTTGTGTCCCAAATGCCGTGGATCAGGATGACGGGATTGCGATCGAGCGAACTGTTCATTTTGCTAAAAAATTACTTGCCGATTACAGCATAAATTACTCCCCTAGGGAGTTTGAGCCCTACTGGGACAGCTAGCGAATCGGATCGAGATATCGCGAGCAAATACTGAATATGTCCTAAATTCTGAGATAATCGTAAATAAGTGCAAAGGTAAGACTGGCATTACTGAGTAAAAAATACTAGAATTTCTGCATTTTTTGTCAAAAACTGTAAATTTTGATTAAGAAATGTAGACAAAGGTTGCCTTACCTCGTAGTCTGACTTTGTTGACAAACTTGTACAAATTTCTCTAAAAGAACAAAAGGAGTAAGTCTAATGTTTGGTTTTATCAAAAATTTCTTCGGCGGCATTTTCAGCTTTTTTGGCGGACTGTTGGGCTTGAAAAAGTCTGAATATTTCCTGGATTTGGGGGAATCTTCGGCGAAGGAACCGGCTAAAGTTACACCTGCAAAGGCTGAACCTGTTGTTGCTAAGCAGCCTGAGCCTGTTGCAGCAGCACCGGCAAAAGTTGAGGCTGTGAAGTCTGAGCCGTCTGAACCGGCAAAGAAAGCGAAGGTAGAGAAAAAGTCCAAGAAAGAAAAAGAACCAGTAGCTAGCGTTCCTGCTAAGACTTCGGAACCCGCCAAGGTACCTGCTGCTGCTGGAACTAACGGCAAAGTACCGAGTCAAGCTGAACCTGTTCGGACTTTTGCTCCTAATAATTTAATGCCGATACCAACTGGAAATCGTCGGAGTCCTGGCCCAAGCATGAACAATTTCCGTGAAATGGCCCGTCAGGTGAAAACAAAGTAGAAATTAAGGAATTTGGTATTGAATAATTCTCAATACTGGGGTGAAAAATAAAAAAATGGGATTGCTCATTTTGAATTTTTCACCCTTTTTTTATTCCCTGTTTCCTTGGTTTCTGAGAAAGGCTAATCCACTGTATAGCTGGAAAGCCGCGTCCCAAGGAGTTTCTGCTTTGCGTTCGACTTCTACATGAGGGTCAATTTTACTTAACATCTGCGTGTAATCTAGGACGGTCTCGGCAAAGAAAGTAAATTCTGACCACACTGTAACGTCAAGCTGTCGGTCAAATATTTCCAGCAAGTGATTCCAGTTGATTCTGGTGGTACTTTGTGGGATTTCTGGGGATTTTTTGACTTTGGAAGTTGTGTTTTTCTGGTTCGGTAAATCTGGGATAGCTGCTGAAATTTTGGTGAAGTCAACGCCTTGTTGAAATTCGTAACTTTGATCGCAAATTCGCAGAATTGTGTTTCTGCTGGGAATGTGCAAGTCGCAGATTTGAGCGTAATCTTGGGTGATTTCTTTGTGCCGAAATTGCTCGTTTCTGCGGTTGGGCGAGTAGTCCATGATTTCGATGAATATCGGTAACAATCCTTCTACTCTTTGGCTGACTTCTGACCAGTTAAATTCTATGGAACCAACTCTATCGAGACGATCTTTGCAAACCACGGTTGGGGAAGAGAGAGACTGGAAGTTTTGCACTCGGAAGATTTGGATTTTTTGAATGTCGGCTAGGGTGCCCCAAAATACGGGAATTCCGGCGTTGAGGAGTTCTTGCCCGTAAATTCTGAGTTCGGCGATGGGGCCGGTTTTGTAGAGTCTCCAGCCGCGGCTTTGGATTTGCATTCGGGTTGTGTAGGCGTCGATGTTGAAGATTCTGCTGATGTTTTGTACGGCTGCGGGTTTGTCTTCGGGACTCACGGGTTCGAGGATGAGGAGTCCGGGTTCGAGGCTGCTGGGGTCGTTTTTGGCGGTTTCGATTGCTTGTTGGCGGAGGTTTTGTTGTGCGGTTTCAATCCGCTGAATCCCTTGGCGGGCTTGGGAGACGATTTTGGGGTTGGTGATGTCGCGGAGTATTTGTTTGTATGTTGTTTCGGCTTTGTCGGGGCTGTTGGTGAGTTCGTAGTAGCGGCCGATGTAGTATTGTACCCAGGGATTTTCGGGGGATTCTTTTTGCAGTTGTTTGATGAGTTGGGCGGCGCCTTTGTAGTCTTGACTATCGAGGGCGGCGACTATTTGGTTGATGTCTGTCATGGCGGTTGCGGGAATGGGTTTGTTTCTATCTTGGCTGATGTTTGGTTGGTTCCGCCAGTGGTCGATCGCCCGCAACAGAGGTGTTAACTTGTAGATTGGGAAAGATGGGCAAAAACGGGGTTTTTTAGGAAAAGACGATCGCTCTAGCCTTTATTTCTGCTAAAAACCCGGTTTCTGGGAGTTGGAGTGGATAAGTCCTCTTAACTTATGGATTTGCCAAGATTACAGTTGATTGGAATTAATGCTGAGGGTGTATGAACCTTTGCTGGTGCGATCGAGTCCTTGAACAATTATTTTGTAAGTGCCGTTACTGGGCAATTTTACGATTATTTGGGATTCTCGGCCATTCACACGCACAGGTTTGATATCTGCAATCTTATCGCCGCTGGCAGAGATCAGTGTAATGAAATGGTTGAATGACCTGCTTTTGAGGTCGATGGTGACGGATTGATTTGCACGTCCTTGGAAGCTGTGTTCGCGGTATAAGCTGCCGTTGGGAAGGCTGGGGTCGCCGTCTTTGAGGGTTCCCCGCTGCTGTAGGATCGAAAGAGGGGTGAGTTTTGGTCGATCGACATTTTTGAAATCTAAGCCATAATTTGTGACTGGTACATCTAAGCCATTTCCTTCACTAACTGTGATGACAAAGGCTGTTTTGTTGTTTGTATCGGGAACTATTTTATCAATAAAGTTAGCTTGTATTTTGGGCTGATTTAAAACTTTTGGTTGGTTAAATTTTAGTTGTGATATACATATAACTACGCCTCCATCTTGATAGCGGGCGCTGTAGAATAAATATTTTTGACCGTTAGTTGTGAATTCGTTGCTGAAGAAGATAGTATATCTTTCAAGTTGGGGTAGTTGTTGGTTGGGGCGGCAATTTTTATCGATGTAGATTGCGGTGGCTGGCGGCTGCGGTTGGGCGAAAACTGCTGGGATGCTGGCTGTGGCTAAGACTGCTGAGATAATGGCGGTGATTGTGGGCGATCGCATTTTTATCAATTACCTCTGGTTTTTTGATGAATTTTAACACAGATGCACGCAAATTAACGCAGATGTAGGAAAATCAATCTTTGTTACTATCGAGATTTAGTTTGATTATTAATTTTATTATTTTTCTCGAATAACTCGATACATTGTGTCAGCCGTTGTCTGCCATTTACCTGACTGTCTGAACCGCTCAGTCTGTAAAAAATACTTAAATCCAGAGATGGAAATTGAGAAAATGTAGGCGGTTCCTGTTCGCCTTCTTCAAATAAAATGTATGTGCCATTGGTAATAGTGCTTGATTTAACTGTACCTCTAAAACAATATCTATTTCCAGTATTTCTCGTGTAGGCAAATCCTGTAACGATGTTGCTGGATTTGCGTAGGAATATGTACTCTGTACCAATTTTATTTGCTTGGCCTGCTTGTCCGTAAAATAGTCGCCATTGGGGAGGCTTTGAATTGTCGGTGTGGATTGTGCTAAGATTGGGAGGGAAGCTACACTAAAAATTAGTAAGTTGATTGTGAAGCTTAAGGGCGATCGCATTTTCATCATTGTTTATTTCTGTAAATATTTCTCTAATTCGGCTGTGCGCTGTTTAGTAACTCGCTCCAAACATTCATTAAAAAAACCTTGAAAGCCACTACCGCCGCGATTTTTGTACACTTCAAACTCGCAAGTATTATCTCGCTGTTTAATCCATCCTAATTGCGATTCTGAAAGTAGGGCTTTCTCTTCCTTGCTCAATTTAGCAATCAGTTGTTTGTAAACCTCGTTCAGCCGTTTGTCTGCGAGTTCATACTTTAACCGAATACAGGCTCTGACTTGTGCATCTCCTTGGGGGCGATCGCAATTAATCTGTTGAGCGATCGCAGAGCGCTCCGATTGTGCGAAAACTGCTGTTGTAGCTAACATTGTCAAAAGCGCGATCGACCAAAAGAGCGATCGGCTTTTCCTTAAATTTCTTTTCATTGCCCTTAAACACCTATTTTACGAATTCTTTTAACACAATACAGATTTGATTTAATAAATTTAAACCTTGTTTTTATATTTGGCTGTTCGCCCTGTCGGTCGGATTGCCAAAGTATGTTTGATAGCTGCATCTACTGCCGCCATATTTGACCAAATACCAATTTTGCGATCGATTTCAACTTCTAGAAGCGTCACCAGATTGTCTGTCATAATTACGGAATCAGCTAACAATCGTGTTTGCTGACCTTCCGGTGTTGCTAGGGAAACAAAAACCCGGCTTGGGTGTCCTGCGCGGGCTAAATTGCTAGTAATCATCGCCGTAATAGTTTGTCCTAAACCAGTCCCCAGATTGTCAGCTTGAACTATCAAAACAGGACGGCGTTTCGCCGTGCGCAAATCAGCATTGGGAAACAGAGCCAGCACTACATCACCTCGCCTATAAAGCATCGTAAGCATCCATTTCGGGGCGTTCCCAATCCTCTGCAAACCTTCTCAACCTTACCCGTAAATCTCCTGCTTGTTGCCGATCGATACCGCGAGATTGCAGCTCTACTAATCCTGATTCTGCCAGAAAAGTAACGATAACTTTCCCTTCAGTTAAGTCGCCCGGAGTTTCCAATAACACAACTTTGCCGTCTCGATATATACCCTTTACTGATTTTAACATTTTATTTTTATGCCTAATGACTCATTGACATTTTAGCTTCGTTTACGATATCTAGCACTTCAGGGAATTTTTTTTGGGGATGGGGGCTGTTCAAAAGCGGCTCCCACCAAAGATAAAGCCACCATCGGTGCTGTTACCGCCCTCAGGATTCTCCTACCCAAAGAAACAGGTTCAAAACCAAATTCGATCGCCCTTTCCACTTCTCCATCAGTCCAGCCACCTTCCGGGCCAATAGCAATCGCGATCGATAATTCCCCCACTTTTTGCCCCCCCCTTATTAAGGGGGGCTGGGGGGGATCGAAACCAGCTATTACAGTCGATAATTCATCCGGCTCTTCCTCCCCCCTGAGCAAGGGGGGCTGGGGGGGTTCTAAACCAGCCAAACAATCCCACAAATAGCGATTGTCTCCACGAGCCACACAAATAAATCGATATTTTTGAGTGCATTCTTTCACCGCCAAATCAAACGAAATAGGCTCTAAAATCCCTGGCACAATTTGACGTTCCGACTGTTCGGCAGCCTCCGCAGCAATCCTGATCCAGCGATCGACTTTTTGAGCGCTTGGTTTGAGCAAAGTGCGATCGCTCGTCACGGGCACAATACTAGCCACACCCAACTCCGTCGCCTGCCGGACAACCTCATCAAAGCCGTTTCCCTTGGGCAAAGCGGCGATCAAAGTCACTGCGACGGGAAGCTCCCTGTTAACCGCAATCTCCTCTGTTATCGACGCAAAAAACCCGGTTTCCTGGGCTTCTAGAATTGCTGACCACCAATGTCCTCGGCCGTCCATTGCTATAAATCCATCGCCCGCTTGCAACCGCAACACCCGATTTAAATAATGCTGTTGTTCTTTCGTTAAGTCGATTTTTCGATCGCAAATTTGATTGTCGGTAACTGCTAATCTTTGTAATTGAGCCATGAGATTTTGGATTGCTCGTTTTCTATTAAATTTTTTTTATTTAACCGCAGAGAACGCAGAGAACGCAGAAGAAGAAACGAGACTTTAGGTTTGATCGTTCGGACTTCAGTCCTTTCTCTTGCGTTTGATCGTTCGGACTTCAACCCTGGGTGTGACTTTTAGTCAATTAGGACTAAAGTCCGAACGATCGAACCAAGAAAGCTGTTCATCAACAATAAAGGCAAAGCATTTACAACCGGAATTATTTGACCAATTCAAGGTTTTTGTGCAAATGCTTTGCCCTTATGTTACTTTAGCCTGAACTCTATCTAATGCGATCGACAATTGAAAATTGAAAATCGGCTTATGCTTCCTCCTTAATCTTCTTCAAATAAGTAGAAATTGCCTCTGTCGCTAGCTGCGTGATTGGCTTGCCTTGACGGGCTGCTTCATCTTTGAGCTCGTTGTAGATTTCATCGCGGACGCTGATCCGACGGCGGACTTTACCACCGCCAGCAGTGGCAGTCTCGTTTTCATCGCCGTTACTAGACGTAACATCTAAATCATTAATCTCAGTTGTCATCGAGTCAGCAGATTGGTGATTGGTTACAAATTGACGGATAGATTCTAACCCAACGCGATCGCAAAAATCGCCAAAACTCTCGCTTTTTTGCCGTTTTTGCTTGAAATACACAAAAATCGGCTCTAGAAAAGCTTCAAAATCATTAACGTGCAGCTTTTCCTCAATTGGTTTTGCCAGCCGCGTTTGCGAGGGAGAACCGCCCAGCCAAATCTGGTAGGATTCGGGGGAACTCCCGACAAAACCCAATTCTGCCATATAAGGGCGGGCGCATCCATTGGGGCAACCCGTCATCCGCACTACAAAATGCTCGTCTTCTAAGCCAACTTTGGTCAAACTCGCCCGAATCCGCTCTAAAATGCTGGGAATCACGCGCTCGGATTCGGTAATTGCCAGTCCGCAGGTCGGCATGGCGGGACACGCCATCGCATAGCGTACCAAAGGATCGATCGCAGTTTCTGCTTGAATGCCGCTGCGATCGAGTATTCCTTGAATTTCGGATTTGATCTCCGGGGAAATATCGTAAACCGTCACGTTTTGGTGCGGTGTCACCAGCAGAGGCAAATTGTACTTCTGCACGATTTCCCGCAAAGCCGTTTTTAGCTGAAACGAGCCTTCATCCTTAATCCGGCCGTTTTCTACGGAAATGCCGACAAATAGCTTGCCATCGCCTTGTTCGTGCCAGCCCAAGAAATCAAAATACTTCCACTCAGGCAGCGGTTTAAACGCTTCTAGCGGTTTGCCAAAATATTCGGCTACTTTTTCGCTGAACCACTTGACGCCTTTGTCGTTAATCAGGTACTTGAGTCGGGCGTGTCGTCTGTCTGTGCGATCGCCAAAATCTCTTTGCGTTGCTACAATTGCCTTGACCAAATTGTAAACATCATCCTTGGCAACATAGCAAATCTCGTCCGCAACGCGAGCAAAAGTTTCTTCTTTGTTGTGAGTGCGACCCAAACCGCCGCCGGCAAACACGTCAAAACCTTGCAACTCGCCAGCTTGATTGGTAATTACCACCAATGTCAAATCCTGAGAGTACAAGTCAATTGAATTGTCTCCCGGTACGGTAACGGAACACTTGAACTTGCGCGGCATATAATGCTCGCCGTAAATCGGCTCTTCCCGATCGTCGCTAAAGATGGTGCCGTTGCCGTTTTGCTGTCTGGCGGCCTTGACTGCGGGGTCTTCCTCAGCACTAACAGCCTTTTCGCCGTCGAGCCAAATTTCGTAATAAGCACCGGTTTGCGGCGTCAGCAAATCGGCGATATTGTTGGCGTATTGCAAAGCATACTGGTATTCTGGGCGATTTTTGTAAGGTGCTGGCGGTGCCATGACGTTGCGGTTCAAGTCGCCGCAAGCTCCCAAGGTTGACCCCATATTTTTAATAATTGAGGAAAACACTGCTTTAAGATTTTTTTTCAGCACGCCGTGAATTTGGAAACCTTGGCGGGTTGTGACGCGCAGCGTGTGGTTGCCGTAGTCTTCTGATAGCTTGTCTAATGCTAAGAATAGCTGGGGTGGAACAAAGCCGCCGGGATTGCGGGTGCGGAGCATGAACTGATAGTCTTTTTCTTGTCCTTTGACTCGATTGTCGCGGTTGTCTTGCTGGTACGAGCCGTGAAATTTGAGAATCTGAATCCCGTCTTCGGTGAAGTGGGTTGTTTCTTGTAACAGTTCAGTCGCAACGGGTTCTCGTAAATAGTTGCTGCGTTCTTTGAGACCTTCTGATTTAGAGGGCTTGCGCGCCGCAGGGGTTGAAGTGGTAGATGTAATCATGGGAATGTGTAGTGCCAGTTATAATTAGATAAAGGTCGATCGAATATTTCTTGAGAATTTGACACTTGACAAATTTGCACTTGACAAATTTACTCAGAAATGCTGTGTCGGATTTGTTGACAACTCGGTTCATAACTAAGTTAATAACGGTAATCCGGTAGGAATTCTGATGTTCTTGTATTTTAACACGATCGAGCTGGGGTCTGAAAATTGTAATTAAGAGTTTATACTTTCGATCGCTTCAGCGAACAAAACTTTAGAAAGAATTAACCTCAACCTTTAAAACTATGTCACTGTATGACGAAGACACCTTTGTGGTGTTAGAAACAAACCAGCCGGAGCAATTTTTGACGGCGGCGGAACTATTAGAAAAGCTGAAAGCGGTTTTAGCTCAACAACACGAAGATTTGCCGGCTGACGTGCTGAAATTTCCTTCGGTGGAAGCTCAAGCTAAGTATTTAATTGATACTTATTGTGAATTAGATGTCGGGCCTGGAAAGTTTTTGCAGTGGTACGCAGTGCGTTTAGAAAAATAATTTTGGGAATCGGGCATTGGCTTGCGCAGGGCATCGGGAATTGGGCATCGGGCATGGAGAATTGGTTATTAGAACCAACAAGTAACAAGTAACAAATAACAAATAACAAGTAACAAATAGCAAATAACAAATAACAAAAATAACCAACAACTAACTCATGCCCAATGCCCTGCGCAAGCCAATGCCCTGCGCAAGCCCATGCCCCATGCCCCATGCCCCATGCCCCATGCCCCATGCCCTGTTTGGCCCATGCCCCATGCCCCATGCCCCATGCCCCATGCCCTGTTTGGCCCATGCCCAATTCCCAATTAATCTTCTAACTGTTGAACAGATGATACTTCAACTGCGGTAACATCGATCGTACCGGGCGGCGTCAAACGGCTAAAATGACCTTCCTCTATTTTCAAAGGTTCACCGCAGTTGGCACACTGAAACTGAGTTTGATTTAAAGCTGTGAATTCGTATTGACAAACTGGACACTTGTCTTCAATTAAATTCCGTTTCAGCCACCACTGAAGCGCGAAAAATCCCACCACAGGTGTCAGCAGCAACAAACCTACTACAATCAACAATGATTTTACTATCCAACCCAAACCAATTGACACCAACACGCAGGCGATGCCCAGCAGTATCAGCCAATTGCTAATACGGGGTAGGTTTAAAGAGATTTTGGGGGTGCCTTGGTTCACGGTGGTCTCCTTTGGTGTCTTTGCTGGTAGGCATAACTCTATCCTACTCAGAAATTCAGGCGGTCGATCGAGTTAATCTTGCTATTGTACACTCAGAAACCGCTCTCTAGGTTATGAGTTAATCAGTGTGTGAGGGTTGAAAAATCCCTTGTAAGGATTGACAAAGTGATTCAAAACTAAATTTTGACAGGGTTTGTTCCCTCAACCAGTCGCGATCGCACCTTTTATCCTTTCCTCGCAGCATTTCCACACAAGCAACCGCTACTGCTGCTGGATCTCGGTGAGGAACTCGCCATCCCAGTTTACCATCTTGCAGCGGATCTGCCGAACCGTCGGCGTCCCCGGCGAGCACTGGTATTCCGCAAGCTAAAGCTTCCAAATACACTATACCGAAGCCTTCCTGGGAGGGCATTACATAAGCATCCGCAAGTTGGTAATGTGCTGGTAAATCTGCTGTCGGTACAAAACCTGCAAAGATTACTTTTTCGGCAACTCCCAAATCGAGGGCGAGTTTTGCTAATCTAGGGCGATCGTCTCCGCGTCCAATTACTAAGTATTTTACATTGGGAAAACTTTTGGCAATTTCCGGCAAAGCTTGAATTGTGACATCGACGCCTTTGTAACTATCGTGCGATCGCAATCTGGCTACAGTCATCAATATTTTAGCACCAAGCAGATCGTACTTTTCTAATAAATGCCCGGGTTTGGAACCGATAGTAAATATCTTGTCATCTACAGTACAAGGCACTATTTGGAATTTTTCGGGATTTAAGTTGTTGAGTTCGCAAGTACGCGCGGCGAAGCTATCCCGTAGGGAATCGCGCGTGTACCTGCTAATAGTCAAAATGCTGTCAGCTTGTCTCATTGCTATTTGATATTTTAGCCCAAGTGTTTCCCAAACTTCCTTGCCATAAGTTAAAATCGTGTAGGGAATTCCCAGCGGCTGGCATAATATTTTAATTAGCGGTGCGAGTTTGATGTGACCGCAGAAAACCCGTTCAGGTCGTTTTTGCAGCAAGCAAGTTAGCAATTTGGCGGCAAACTTCAGGCGGCCCAACGCGGCGGGCTCGGTTTTTAGGTAATAAAATTTGAGATTTTTTGAATCGAAGGGATTGTGACAATCTGCACCATCTCGCAATAGTAAAACGGATGCTGGCGGCAAGTTGTTGGCTGCGGTTAGTGACAGGTAAGCTTTCAGGATGTCTTGACTGTAGGATTGAATTCCCCCTTCACTACAAAATATTTCGAGGAAACAGAACAAGCAAGAAGACTGGGCGGTTAAAACGGCCTCCATACAAACAAAACCCGCATCGGCTGGCACCATAGCTGGTAAAAGTATAGTCATTTATAGACATGGGAGGCTTCAAGTCCCTCCCCCTTCACTTTCACTTTAAGCGGATTAACCCGCCTCGGCCCAAGTACGCAGCTCCCTATCCCATCGCTGAACGCATTTGGGATTGCTTTTCTGAGAATGTTAAAAGAACCATTCACGTCAGAATTAATTAACTGACCAGTCGATGTTTTGTACAAACCTCGCTTAATCCGTTTCCCGGTAAACACAGGTTTTTTTTCGGTTTTTCCGTAAACAGGAATTGAATCTAAGCCTATAAAGTTGGCTTTGGAAGTGAAAGATTCCTCCTGTACAATTACCTTGATTCCCACTAAGAAAGCCTTGTACTCCAACATCTCAATTAATCGAGCGTGAGGAATACTGACAAAGTTTTGATTAGTCTGCTTCCCGATATTGATATCGGTTTTCCACTGTGCATTTTTGCCAATCACTAGCGTCCCAATTTGTTGTGCGACCAAAATATCGACAATCGTGCGACTTGTGTGGTGCAAGTAATTGTCTACTTTTTGATGGCGACAGCGAGTTAGCCGTTGAATTCGAGGTGAAGTTTTGCAGTTCCCTTTCAATTGGGATTGCAATCGCGAACAACGCTTGTTATAGAACTGGTTGATTGACTTCAATGGTCGCCCGTTAATCAACAGCGGGACAAAACCCGGTTGGTTTGAAGTTAACGCCACTAAATTATTCAGTCCTAAATCGATGCCGGCTGCAAAATTATTATTTTTAGCGGTGGACTCCGATTCATCATAAATTACCTCAACTACATAACAATCGCATTTCGGAACCAACCTGACCTGACAAATTCGGTCAGGGTTGACTTTAGTTTTAATTGAGAGTTCAGTACCGGAAAGTTTGATGATTCCTTTGTTGATAAATTTACGGCTAATCGCCTGAATCGTATAAACGAGAAGGTTTCGACCTTTCATTTTATCTTTGTATTTAGGTAATTTTGGACGACCAGTAAATTTTGAGGAATCAGTTTTGTAAGCTTTAGCCGCTTCAAAAAACGATTGCCAATTCTTATCTATAACCATCAAGATTTGCTGACTTACTTTAGCTGGCATTGCCTTGTATGCTTCGTGAAACTTCATCAATCGGCTCATCTCGTTGTAATTGACATAGCCCCATCCGTAAATGAAACTCTGACGAATGACGTAGTTAGCGGCGTTGTACAGATTTTTGGATTTGAAAGCTAGGCAAGTCAATTTCGATAAAGCGGGGTTCCGTTGATTTAATTATATGCCTTTCTGCTAGTTGCATTCAGCACCTCCGTCTTTCAACTCGGCAATTATTTTTTCCGTTTTTCTGCTGGCGCGTCGTTGTCCGTAGAGTCGAGCAGCAAAGCTTGTGACTATAGCCACTAAGTCTTGCATCAATTCATCTTTTCCATTTTCTGCTAAGTTAACTATTTCTAATTTAATTCCCAATCTCAGTAGTAGAACGTCTAGATAGTTTGTGCCAAATCGAGCCAAACGGTCTTTGTTTTCAACTAATAAAATGTCGTAGTCATCTTGTTGCAGTAATGCTTCCAACTGTTTTCGGTGGTCGTTCAATCCGCTGCCAATTTCTTTGACATTTCTAACGATTTGATAACCGTTTACAATGGCGTACTCAGTCAGCCTCTCCGATTGGCGGTTGAGGTGATCTTTGTTTTCTGAAGATGAGACTCGACTGTAAATGGCGACTCGGTTCTTCTTGACCTGATTTGATGGTGATTGTGGCAAGTAATCAACTATAATCAGACCGCTTTCCGTCTGCCGTGCCGGATGTGGCAATTTATTTGCTTTCCACCACCGCCACGCAGTTGTGTAACTTATGCCTATTGCTTTGGCGTAGTCAGGTAGTTTCATTTTGACCTCCTGATTACAGGATACCACCATCGCTTACTGCTGCTTACAAACTTAATGAAGTTTTACAATACCAGAAGTCGTAGGGTGCGTCGCCATGAAAAATCCTTAATTAAATATCGACAATCTTACTAGGTATGTTGTTGCGCGAAGAGCGCTCTTTATAGAACCCATTTGAGAGCTTTTAAATCGCCCATCCTGGGGAGGATGAAGCATTTGGACATCAAAAATCGGGTTTTTATGAGCGATTGTTCCCTCGAAGCTTCATCCCTACACCACATGAACGTTAATCTGTGTTTGATGAGGCTGATGATTACAAGGCTTGAAGCCTCAAAGATGTCAAATGGGTTCTATATATGACGAAGCGCTTAAGCGCAACAACGTACCTTTGACGGGTGCGTGCCACCTCCGGGTAGCAAACCCCGTCTCGGCTTTCATGTCGCCCAAAAAACAAAAAGCCCCTCACCATCGCTGGTTCGGGGAGAAAATTATCAGGGTGCATCTACTAATGTGTTTACTATAGCATCATTTTGTGGGGTATCACCCATCATGGGTGACACCAAGGAAGATTTTTTGATGAGAATAAGTTATGTTTTAGGGGATCAATGATTGTCAAAGCTTGTATGTTCGATCGCCTTGTCGCTGTTAAATTAAGATAGGACAGACGCAAAAATCCTCATAAGCCCTGTAAATTGGTAGATTTATGCTCGCGAAAGCTGATATTTTCCCAGAAATCTGGTTGGCGATCGCAAGTCCTATATTATTTAAAATAAATCCGTGCTAGACCTCAAATTAATCCGAGAAAATCCGCAAGCCGTACAAGAGGGCCTCAACACTCGCGGAGGCAACTACGAAATCGAGCCGATTTTGCAATTAGACATACAGCAGCGGGAGTTGGAAGGGAAGCGATCGCAACTGCAAGCCCGCAGCAACGAAATAGCCAAGCTCATCGGGCAAAAAAGAAAATCGGGTTTACCTCTGGAATCTCCCGAAATTCAAACTTTGCAAGCAGAAGGTAACGCAGTCGGCACGCAGTCGAACGAATTGCAAGCACAGGAAAAAGACTTAAAAGCTCAAATAGAAGCGTTATTGTTACCATTGCCGAACTTGCCCGGTAAGTCAACTCCGTTAGGTAAAAATGAAGAAGAAAATGTCGAAATCCGCCGCTGGGGAGACGAATACATTCCCCAAAATCCCGAGATTTTACCGCACTGGGAAATTGGCGAAAAATTGGGAATTCTCAACTTTGAACGGGCTGTAAAAATCGCTGCTCCCCGCTTTGTTACGTTAGTTGGAGCAGGTGCGGCTCTGGAAAGAGCGATTATTCAATTCATGCTCGACCGCCATACAAAAGCTGGTTATGTAGAAGTAATTCCCCCACTTTTAGTTAACACTGAATCCCTCACTGCAACAGGTCAATTGCCGAAATTTGCTGAAGAAAGTTTCAAGTGCGAGCAAGACGATTTGTGGTTGATTCCTACTTCCGAAGTTCCGGTTGTCAATTTGTACCGAGGTGAAATATTGACAGCAGAACAGTTGCCAATTTATCACTGTTCTTTTACTCCTTGTTTTCGCCGGGAAGCGGGAAGTTACGGCAAGGATACGCGAGGATTGATTCGGTTGCACCAATTTAATAAGGTGGAATTGGTGAAACTGGTGCATCCGAGTACCTCGGAGGCTGAGCACGAACAACTGGTGCAGGATGCTGAGGGTGTTTTGCAGGCGCTGAAATTGCCTTATCGGGCGATCGAGCTTTGTACCGGCGACTTAGGTTTCGCCGCGACAAAAACCTACGATTTAGAAGTCTGGCTGCCTTCTGCGGGCAAATACCGCGAGATTTCGAGTTGTTCCAATGTCGCCGATTTTCAAGCGCGGCGGGCAAATATTCGCTTTAAAGAAGCGGGGAAAAAAGGTACTCAATTCGTGCACGCGCTTAACGGTTCTGGTTTGGCTGTGGGCCGGACAATGGCTGCTATTTTGGAGAATTATCAGCAGCCGGATGGGACAGTAAAAGTGCCGTTGGTGCTGCAATCTTATCTCGGACGCGAAATTTTGTAAACCAGGTTCGCTCGTTGGGACTTCAGTCATTGTCTTAGCAAAAATTATGACTCAAGTCCTTACAGATTGGTATTGACTACTTCAGTCAATGCTGGGAGCATCTCAGGGCCGTCATATCAAGTCCAGTAACATCGAAATTATCTAGTGCGATCGAACACTCGCCGCCTCGCTGTGCGAGCTATTGCAGGCTCGCACTCTCGACGATTGAAATATATAATTCCGATGCAACCGGAAACGATATAACTCAATACGGTTTACTTAAAAGATGACAACAGGGAAAACTCATGAAAAATATATACTCTTGTTTGCTTTCATAAGAGACCGCGTTCATGTATAGCGTTCCTCTCTTCGGGCCGTCTTAAGTTAACCGTATTGCGATATAACTAGGCTGATAACGGAGATTTTTCGGGCTGGCTGGCCCGCACCACTCGTTGTTTTAATCAACAAGATTTAGGGAATTCGATTCCCGTTACACAGTTACCCGCTAATCGCGGTTTTGTCGTTAGAAGGCTCGCCACTAGCAGGAGGCTCAATCGTGTCCCCAAAGGCAATCCTCAGAAAAGGCGGAGCTAAAAAAGTCGTCAGAATCACCATGATAATAATCGAAACTTCCAACGGTTTATCCAACACTCCGCTAGCCGAACCAATACCAGCAAAAACTAACCCGACTTCGCCCCGAGGAATCATCCCCACTCCGATCGCCCATCGATTGATTCCGGGCACACCAAACACCACCCAACCTGTAACAATTTTGCCAATAATCGCCACCACAATCAAGAAAGCAGCAATCAAAAGTCCGGCGCGATTGTCCGGTATCGCTGGGTTCAAAACTCCCAAATCTGCCCTGGCTCCCACCGTCACAAAAAAGATGGGCACAACTACATCGGAGATGGGTTTCACCAATTCATCTAACTCTGTGCGCGCATCGCTTTTATCCAACACCAAACCAGCCGCAAACGCACCCAAAATCGCTTCCAGATGAATTGCATTGCCCAGAAATGCCATGAATAAGGCGAAAATAAAGGCCGGGATGATAATATTGCCGCGAGTTTTGAGTTGAGCTACTACCGCTGAGAAGGTTTTGTCGAAGACACCGCCCAACAGAATCGAACCTAACAGAAATACAGTGGCGCTGACAATCAAATAGATGACATTAACAACATCAATTTCACCAGTTTTGGCTAAGCTAGCGACAACAGCTAGGACAATAATTCCCAGCACATCATCAATTACCGCCGCACCCACAATAATTTGACCTTCTTTAGATGTCAGTTGTCCTAAATCAGACAAGACTTTCGAGGTAATTCCGATGCTGGTTGCTGTCAAAGCCGCACCTGCAAAAATCGCCGGAATTGCCGGAGTGTGGAAAATTACCATCAAGCCGACAGTACCTGCGGCAAAGGGAACAGCCACGCCTACACAGGCGACAACGACGGCTTGAACTCCGACTTGTTTTAGTTGATTGAGATCCGACTCTAAGCCAATTTCAAACAGCAGAATAATTACGCCTAATTCGCCCAGCACAGAAATGACTTCACTCTGGGACTCAAAAACACTGGTAAGGGCGGCAGGGGATAGATGGTTGAGCGATTGCAGAACACTCATAATCCCGGAGTCTGAAGCTGACAGCCCGCTTTCGGAAAAAACGATCAGGTGTAAAGCAGACACGCCGACAATTACCCCTGCTACCAATTCACCCAATACGGGGGGCAAATCGAAGTTTCTCGCTACTTCTGCGCCTAATTTACTGGCGATATAAATCACTACTAAACTGAGCAAAACTCCGCTGAGGACGATCGGCGAATTTTCGGGATCGACTGTGGCTAGCAAAGGTATGGGAGCAACCAGAGATGTCATCCCTGAACTTAAGGCTGTAATTGTATGGTTCAAAAACATGAGTTGACTGTTGACTGTTGACTGTTGACTGTTGACTGTTGACTGTTAACTGTTAACTGTTGACTGTTAACTGTTGACTGTTGACTGTTAGTCGGAAAATTGATAACTGCTAGATATTTGGTAGCCAATTAACTCGACATGACTTTAAGCAAAGCTTGAAGAACCTAAATCTGGCGGTACATCCTGCCATCTTCCTTGTCCGACTGCTTGAATTGCTTCTTTTAGCAAGACATCTCCTGTATAAATTGCCCTACCAACGATCGCACTTTTGACACCAATTGGTTCTAAAGCCAACAAACTTAACAAATCTGCGATCGAACTAACGCCGCCGGAAGCAATCACCGGAATCGAGATGGCGTTAGCAATTTCTCGCAAAGATTCCAAATTCGGCCCTTCCATGGTACCGTCGCGGTGAATGTCGGTGTAAATAATTTCAGCGGCTCCTAATTGGGCCATTTTTTGCGCCAATTCTGTTGCTAAAACTTCGGAAGTTTCCAGCCAGCCTCTGGTAGCAACTTTACCATTTCTGGCATCGATTCCCACGAGAATTTGACCTGGAAATTCGGCACACAATTCACCGACTAATTGCGGTTGTTCGACGGCGACAGTGCCGAGAATGGCGCGCTGAACGCCTAATTTGAGAATTGACGCGACAGAAGGGCGATCGCGCATTCCGCCTCCTAATTGACAGGGAACGTCTACTGCACGGACGATCGCCTCGATAGCTGCTAAGTTTACCGGATGACCTGCTTTAGCCCCATCGAGGTCTACCAAATGCAGCATTGTCGCGCCTTCATTTACCCACTGTCTGGCGACTTCCACGGGATTTTCGTTAAAAGTTTGGGACTTGGCATAGTCTCCCTGATAGAGTCTGACGCATTTTCCGTCCAAAAGGTCGATCGCTGGAATTACATTCATAATATTTGGGAATGGGGAATGGGGAATTGGGAATTGGGAATTGGGCATCGGGAATTGGGCATTGGGCATTGGTCGTTAGTGATTGGTGATTCCTACTAACAACTGTCAACTGTCAACTGTCAACTGTCAACTGTTTAAATACATTCGCAACCGCTATTTAAATGAAACATAATCGATGACGATAGAGTTGACCACAAAGGAGTATCGATCTCAGCTTCTCGCAAAGCTTCTGCGGTCCAGTCATTGCAAGTTCTCAAAATCGAGTAACTGCCTTTTGCTTCATAAAAACTGTCACTGTTATAGTACCCGTAGCTGATTTTTATTTTATTACCTGCTGCGTCTAATTGGAATGTATTTTTCAGGAAATTTACCAGCCTTCGATAATTTTTCCCACTAATCTTAACACATTTGGTTTCTATGTTTTGGGGAAAAACTCGATAACCTTGAACGTGGAGGGTAGACGGAGTAGGGAGAAATAGCGCTTTGAAAGCTATAACTGGGTTGATGGTTGCTGAGCTGGGAGTTTCCAGCATGAAAGCTCGATCTCCCCAGCCAAAAGACAAATATTTATAATCATAATTTGCATCCCGTCCTATTTGTGTGATTGGTAAATATTGATTCCAGTTAAAGTATTTATTTTTAACGGGAACGATGATTTCGGTGTGGATGCCTTGGTTAGAAACTTGTACGATAACCGTGCAATCTTTTTGCGAGAAGTCTCCCCACTTTCTGGGAGTCAGGTAGCCGATTGCAGCAATGACAGCAATCAGACATAAATTAAGAATACAAATGCGGCAAATAAGTTTTTTATTTAACAATTTTAGATAAGAGCGAGATTTGTATAGGTATCGATATGGTGCGTCGCTGTAGAAATTTTCGCTGTGATTTGAAGCGATTCGAGAGCGACACACCCTACGGGGAAAAAGAAGGACGCTCAGTCCTCCCTACGAAAGGTTTTAAACTGGCGGGCGTTGCATCTTTGTGGGAAAGAATTCTTGCAGGGCAGAATTTCGCTTTTCGGGAGTTTCGCTGGCCCAATTTGACAAGCTTTCATAGAAAAAGAAGGAAACTCCAGCAAAATTTCTGTTTCGGACTGCTTGGACTTGCTCTTGAATTTGTGACAGCGGAATAGAACTGTTTTTCAAACCTGTTAAAATACCGATCGCAGTTGGAATGTGCTTTTTAGCGAGTTTGACTTCTTCCCGTTCCAATTCGGCATTAAAACGCTTGATGTCGCTGCGATACACCTGTACTATAAGTTCTTCGATGTAACCGCGTCTTTCCCAGGTAAACCAGTCCTGCAAGTGGGCGGGTAAAGCAAAGTGCAAGGGATTGGGAGATAAACTAATAATACATTTTTGTTTGCGGGATTTGATGGCGCGAGAAATTCGCCCCATGAAGTCGTTGATTTTGTCGGCGCGCCAGCGTATCCAGAAGGTTTCGCGGGCGTCATTGGAGGGAGGGCTTTTGATTTGTTTCTCATACATTAACACTGTTTGCGGCTCGTAGCCAAACTCTACGGGCAAACCGAAGTGGTCGTC
This sequence comes from Microcoleus sp. BM001215392, assembly GCF_036700185.1. Classification (NCBI taxonomy): domain Bacteria; kingdom Bacillati; phylum Cyanobacteriota; class Cyanophyceae; order Oscillatoriales; family Microcoleaceae; genus Microcoleus; species Microcoleus sp. BM001215392. The sequence continues at coordinate 35,453 of NZ_JAUBOJ010000027.1, forward strand.
AAATTGAATGCCATCTATATCGTAATTATCGACGATTTCTAAGATTAAATCTAAGATAAATTTCTGGACTTCCGCATGAAAAGGATTCAGCCAAACTCGATCGTGCGTGCCTTCTTTCCAAATAGTTGAACCGTCGCGCCGCCTCGCCAGCCAGTCGGGGTGAAGTCTGGCTAATTCCGATTCGGCGGGAGCCATGAAACCAAACTCAAACCACGGGATTACTGCTATACTTTTTTTGTGGGATTGTGCTATAATTTCTTTGAGAATGTCTCGGTCTTGCAATCCTGGTAATGGGTCGATCGACTGTCCGAATACTCGTTTGGCTACAGCGCTGGGATAAAGCGTGTAGCCTCCTTGCCAAACCGTGGGATAAATGGTATTAAAGTTTAGTTTGTCCAGTCGGTTTACAGCGTCAATGATGTTGCTGCGGGAGAAAATAACGTCGCTGTCAATGTTCGTCAGCCAGATGCCGCGCAATTCGGTTGTTGGGGTTTTGGGCGCAGTTTGAGCTTCGATTCGGGGGGAGAAAATGGCGGAGGAGGTAAGGGCGATCGCAAAAACAACTATTAAAGCCACTATCCGCCGCCATTTGTGCAGTTTAATCATCAATTTTTCGCAAACACCACAATCTAATATCATACTGTAGGGTGCGCGTGGCGCACCTTTATTCTTCAACCGGCGTCCGGCTTGTTTTGTCTGTATAGCCGCGGTTTCAACCGC
>NZ_JAUBOJ010000028.1:0-35946 GCF_036700185.1 Microcoleus sp. BM001215392
AATAACTTATATGCGGTCATGCTTCTTCAGGCTTCAAAAACCAGATGCACCCGATCGCGTCCTTGTCGATAAAGCAGTTGCTATGATTGTCTATTTTTTAATAAAAACTTTTTTGGTAAAGATGATTTAATTTTTATCGAACTAATGACACCGCTGATTAGTTAAATCTAGGAATGTGTATTTTTAGGATACGGATACACTAACAATTATTCAAGATTTTAGCAAATTTGAGAGTAGCGTTGAACCAGTAAATAGTTTATAAAACAATCAGAATAATTGTTTTGAAATCAGAATTTAAATCGAACGTCTTGCCGCAATAAAAAGGTTTGTAGCGAACAATGCAAATAGTTGTTTTGCTCGGACTCGCATTCCTGACTACAAACCTTTTTCATGTCAATTTAACGCAGGCCCAGCCAGGTAAAAAAATCCTGGCGGGTGAAAAATTCTAGCAGCAAAAGTCCCACGAATCCCACCATGGCAAATCGTCCGTTAATTCTTTCGGCGTAGGCATTCCAGCCAAAGGCTGGTTCTGCTGATTGTGGGGTATTTGGAGTTGTCGGTTTTGGTGATTGAGGTGTTTTAGCAGTCATTTAAATGTTTTGAGTTTTGAGTAAGGATTTTGGGGAAGCTTTGCGCACAATTTGTAATTTACAAGGGAAATGACCGCCGATCGCTAATCTGCCGACTTTTCTAAAGTTTGCACCGATTCGATCAGATTCCGCACAGTTTCGGTACCTTCAGAAGGCTCAAAAAACAGCGGGAATTTGCCGCGAGCGAGCATTCTCAAACCCAACGGGCCCAGACTCAGCAAACCTTGAACGTCGCGAAAGTAGTTTCCGACTACTTCGATGCCGAATTTGCGCTCGTCTATCCAGCCGCCTTCTTTGACGAGCTCGATCAAGACTTTGCGATGGCGGATCGATCGGCTGGCTTGGTCGTCTTTGCGATCTAGAATCTCCTGTTTAATCTTACCAATTTGATCCATTGGCGCCACTTCCATCGGACAAACCGAGTTGCAGTAGTAACAGCGAGTGCATCCCCAGACGCCTGCGGTTCCTTCGTTGTACTTTTCCAGCCGATTTTCGGTTTGGCTGTCGCGGGAATCGGCGATCGTGCGGTAAGCTTTGGCGAGGGCGTGGGGGCCGACAAATTCCGGATTAACTTCCCGGGCGTTGCACTCAGAATAGCACGCGCCGCAAAGGATGCAGTTGCCGGTTTGGTCGAGTTTCGATCGCTCTTCGGGAGTTTGCAGAAATTCGCGTTCGGGAATTGCTCGCGAGGCGGTGCTAACATAGGGTTCAACAGCTTCTAGGTTATCCCAAAAACTGGTCATGTCAACCACCAAATCTTTAATTACTGGCATATTTCCCATGGGAGCCACGGTAATTTCTGGGATGAAATCGGCAGGCTGTTCTGCTGAGCTAAAACTCGCTATTTTTGCCAATCTTGCGAGTTCGCTACCGACATTTTCTTTGCAAGCTAAGGCGGAGCGTCCGTTAATTCGCATCGAACAACTGCCGCAAATTGTATTGCGGCAATTTTTGCGAAAAGCTAAAGTACCGTCGTGTTCCCACTTGATACTGTTGAGACAGTCTAAGATAGTATTGCTCTCATCCACCTCTAGCGTGTAAGCGTGAACGCGGGGAGCTTCGTTTTGATTTTGGCGGACTACGTTAAAGCGGACTTGCATATTTTGAGTAAAGAATTTAGTTTCTATTTTAAGCTAGATTTTAGGTTGACATAAAAAGACATTTATTTTTTAACAACTAGCTAAAGCATGAGATTTGAGCAGCTTGATTATTGTTTTATAAATATCAATAATCCTTAAGTTATAAATCATCAATCGTAACTTTTTTCAGCGGATTTTTGAGCTCATAATTGGATAAACAAGTAATCGATCGGTGCAGTTCGCGACTCGGAGGTGCCTGATGTCCAGCTTGTTTGTTTTAACTTTCATGTTTTCAACGCCAGCATTTTGTCTGGGTTTGGTTAATCCTCAATGGGTGGGACTGGCAACTCGCAAGCTATCTGTCGCTGTTTACGGTGTCTTGATGGTGGCTTCGTTTGTATCGGTTGGCTTGGTAGCACCTAAGCAGCGGCAGCCTGTTTCCTCGCTGCGGACCTCCACAGAATCGCCAGAATTTAGGGCAATCGCATCTTGGCGGTGAAGCAGGGGGTGCTGCTAGCGCTAAGAGGCTCTAATGGCACAGTTACGAGCAATTTTACCTGTTAGAGGCAGCTCCGGGCGATCGGCTCGATCGAAAATCGAAACGTTGTTTGAGATTTGGACGCGCCAACAGCCTCGGTTAATAATTTAGCTGTTTTAGGCGATCGTACTGATTTCAACAGGCAGGATCGATCGGCTAAAATTATGTAATTGTTGAGCTTGCGGTGCGGGTGCATCTATGACTTACAGCTTGAGAATTGTCGATTTGCCCAGTAGCGAACGGCCGCGGGAACGGCTGATGGCGGGCGGCCCGAAAAGTTTGGCGACTGCGGAATTGATTGCTATTCTGCTGGGTACCGGTCAGGGCCCAGGTAAACTCTCTGCCGTCGGACTCGGACAGTATATTTTAAATCAGTTGAGCTTGCACCAGCGCGACCCTCTGGGCGTACTTCGCAGCATTAGCGTGCAGGAGTTGACCCAGATTCACGGCATCGGCCCAGCCAAGGCTACTTCGATTTTGGCTGCGGTGGAGTTGGGGAAGCGGGTGTTTCAGTCGCGCCCGCCGGATATGGCTGTGGTTGACTCTCCGCAAGCGGCTGCGGATGCTCTGAGTCAGGATTTGATGTGGCAGTCTCAGGAACGTTTTGCTGTGGTGCTGTTGGATGTCAAAAATCGGCTGCTGGGAACTCAGGTAATTACGATCGGCACAGCTACCGAAACTTTAGCTCATCCCAGGGATATTTTTCGGGAGGTGATCCGCCTCGGGGCGACGCGGGCAATTATCTCGCACAATCACCCCTCCGGAAATCTGGAACCTAGCCCGGAGGATATTTCTTTGACGCGGCAGTTGTTGGCGGGAGCGCAGTTGTTGTCGATTCCGCTGCTGGATCACTTGATTTTGGGAAATGGCGATTTTCGGAGCTTGCGGCAGACTACAACGCTTTGGGAGGAGTATCCCCAGGGCGATTGAACTTTTATACTTAACTATATCCATTGCTATCATTAGTTATTTGTATATTTGGGCTGTGTGAAGGCTGAATCCGCCGTCACAGCAGGGGAATTTTTAGCCTGGAGTCCCGCGCGACAAAGTGTTGTGGCTGAATGTCGCTGCTGATACTTAGTTTCGATCGCAACTCGGTTAATCTAGTATAAGTAGGCTGAAGAGGTCGCTAATTCGATTTTTTTTGAGCATACTAAACGTATACTGAACCAGCACCTAAAAGCCCAATGCTTAAGAAATTATTAAATTGGGTGTAAAATACACGGTGTGGTGATAGGAGGATAACTGTGTTTCTGAGACTTGCAGAACAACACCGTAAATTCGTCCAAGATTTGGTAATGAACCTCCAAGCTTTGGCGATCGTGCTAGAGCGTCGGGGTTATTTGGCATCCTGCTACACTTGCGGGGGTCAGATGAACAGTGCCTCATTTATGGTCAGTTTGACGGACAACCATCTGATTCGATTTTTAGTGTCAGATTACGGTATCACTTGGACTGAGATGCGGGACGACCGCGAACTGATGAAACTAGAAGGTGCAGAAGCGATTAGTCAGTTACAAGAACTAGCGAATCTCGTAAAGTACCACATCCAACCTTCGGAAGCTACTTTGGCGGCGGCGCAGCGAGTTTAGCGATGGCACGGTTCGGAGGAAAGCAAAGCGCGAATTCCGTGTTTGCTTGCTACAACCGAATCCGCAGCGAGTTAGTTGAGAGGTACAAGCTGCATAGCGATGGCAGCTCAACAGACAAGGGTGCTATCGGGGTGCTTTCAAACACTCAGTTTCGGCCTGAGTCGATCGAAGTCTGCCAGGGCCCACAGTCACGCTATGTATAGCGCGCTCTCAATGGCGCTTTTAACATTCTGTTAAAGGCTGTGACAGATACTTCCACATCTGACATGAGACTTTCATTTCAGATTGTGCTAAAAACGGAAAACTCCGGCATCAGCCAGATTTTTGAGGATTAAAGGTATCTGCGTGCTTGATGCAGGAACTGTCAAACTTGGAACCTCTAGTTTTTTTGGCAGAAGTTGATTCTTCCTTAAGAGCAATTCGCAAAACATAGAAGTGCTAATGTTCGTCGCCTGCGATGTTAATTTCTCACTTTGACCTTCCAAAGTCAAGGCCTTGAAATTAACTTTGAGCAGGCAAGTAAAATTTAACATCCCGAGTGAGGATGAGGCTGTGAAGATTGGGCGAAAAGCCGCCCCGGGGTGTGACGTGCGGGCGAATTGCTTATATTTTTGCTTTTCGATTTAGCTGATAAGGCTCACAATTAACTTCAAGCAGCATGACTGCTGTAAAAATCTCACAGCCGGCTTTAGCCGGCTAAGTTTTGTCTAAATCTAAGCTTCTGCATCATGTCTGGGTTTATAGCAAAAGTCCTGCCGTCGTCAGTCATCAGCTTTGCTTCCCGAGCGAAGTCAAAGAATCATCAGTCATCACGATGAAGGATGAAGCAATCTAAGAGTTCATTTTTCAGCAATTAAGAACCTGTTAACCCTCTGGCGCGGTTGCAGTTTGGTTAAATTGTTGTTTGAAGTGGGCGATCGCAGTTGCCATACTCAGAATTTTATAATATTTTAATAATTAGTCCAAAAAATTTTATCGCCAAGCTGGGAATCAAAATCAAATGGTAAATGTAAGCGAACTTCTAGAACCCATCGCCAGTCAATTTCGCAGTCTGGGAATTCCCGAGCCGATTACCCATTGGGGACATCCTGTAATGATGGGGATCGTGGTGGTAGCAATGGGCAGTTTCGTGGGATATACCGGATGGCAGGGACGTTTGGCTGCCGATAAGGATGTTGCCCTCAAAAGTCGAGCAGATCACCGCAAGCTAGCACCGTGGATGTTTCTATTTCTAGCTTTGGGCTACACTGGTGGCTTGCTGTCGCTGGTAATGCAGCACAAGCCTGTGATGGAAAGCCCGCACTTTTGGACGGGATCGGGAGTGCTGGTTTTGCTGGCTGCTGGTAGCTTGATTTCACTGACTGGTTTTGGAGGCAATAAGCTGGCACTGCGCGCGGTTCATGCTTATTTGGGCACGACTGCCCTAGCGCTTATGGTGCTGCACGCGGCTTTCGGTTTAAAATTAGGTCTGTCTATTTAAGGTAGTACCAGTCTTTTGTCGCTCAGATGAGTTCCGCTCCCCCCTAACTCACCTAAAAAAAGGGGGGACAAGAGACGGAAAGTGTCTATTGCAGAAGCAGCAGGAGTGGAGCGCTTAAAGTCAACTCCTACTCCCATTTTTTAGGATAATTTAGGGGAATGGAGGGGAAGAATCACAGCGAAATATCTGGTTTTCATCTGAATCTGTACGTTTGGAAAAAGTAAAATAAACTATATTTGCGATCGCAAAAATTGCTAATTTTACTAACTACCAAGACAGTCACGATGTTATTAAACTGCGGAAACGATTGATTCTATTCATTTCATTCTGCCTAATGACTGATAATTGATGACTGATGACTGATGACTTCTTCCATACTTCTAATTAATGAATCAAACAACGGGTGTCATTTTCTGTATTGCCTACATTTTGGGATTAATTTCTACAGGGGTGTCTTGGGGTAGATACGGGATACTTGCTTTGGGAATAGCCGTCGCAGTCGCTACGCCTAAATTGTTGTTAAAGTATACGAGAAATTCTTTAAAAACTACTAAGAAAAGACGCAGCAGAAGCAAAGAAAATGCTCTGGAAGAATTCTTAGAGACGAAGGAAAAATTGAGTTTGCTGGAAATGCTGCCGAGAGCACAATGGGTGTGGGCTGTGGCAGGTTTGGTAGCATTTCTAGCTAGCGTTTATTTGGCAGTCCGATCGCCCCAACCGGCAATCAATGACATCAGTAAGTTGATTCCAGTTGGCGGAAACACTCAAGAAGTAGCGGTGACAGTTCGCGGTAGGCTTGCCAGTACGCCTCGATTAACTCGCAGCGGCCGATCGCAATTTTGGCTGGACACAGATGTAGTTAGCGAAATCAACGGTAGTCAAGGAGAAGTAGTCGTCAACCGCACAGTATCCGGCAAACTCTACGTGACAGTGCCGGTGTTGCAAGCTACGGGTTTGTACGCTGACAATACGATCGCAGTTGTGGGATCGTTGTACAAACCGCAGCCGCCGTCGAATCCGGGGGCTTTTGATTTTCGAGGATATCTCGCCCGAGAAGGAGCTTTTGCAGGGCTCAAAGGGCGTCAGATTGACTGGAAGAGAGAAAGTGCGATCGCGGATGTCAATCGACTTAACAGCAAAACGGCTGCTTTCTGGGAGTCAACCGGGATGCAGCCGTCGCCAATTCAAGCGATGCGGATGCGGATCGTGCGATCGCAACTATCGCAGTTGAATATTCCCGAAGGGTCGTTGATAAGTGCGATCGCCCTAGGCAAACAAGCTGTTGATTTACCCTACAACATCCGCGACTCTTTTGTGCAAGCTGGACTAGCCCACGCGATCGCAGCTTCCGGCACTCAAGTCTCGATGGTTTTGGGTTTAGTTTTAGCTTTAACCAGGCGTTTTTCCAAACAATTACAATTTGGTTTTGGTCTCGCTGCTTTATTTTTACTGGTGGGATTAACAGGCTTTGAAGCTTCAATCTGCCGCGCCGCTTTGATGGGATTTGGCACACTATTTGCTTTGATACTAAGTCGCGAAGTTAAGCCGCTGGGATTGCTGTTAATTGCTGCTACTATTTTACTGCTCGTTAATCCTTTATGGATTTGGGATTTAGGTTTTCAACTGAGTTTTTTGGCGACTTTGGGATTAGTGGTGACAGCGCCGCCGCTGATGGCAAAGTTGGATTGGATGCCTCCGGCGATCGCTTCAATTCTGGTGGTTCCGATCGCCGCTTCTGTTTGGGTGCTGCCGCTGCTACTTTACGTTTTTAGCGTAGTATCACCTTACAGTATTTTAGTCAATATTATTGCGGCTCCTTTGTTGTGGATTTTGAGTATTGGCGGAATGGTTAGCGCTTTAGGGGGATTGATTTTTCCGCCCGCTGGCAGTGTGTTAGCGCAATTTCTGGAATATCCGGCAAAGGGGTTAATCGCGATCGCTCAATATTTCTCGCAATTGCCCGGTAATTCGGTAGCTGTCGGCGAAGTATCAGTGTTTCAGCTAATCGCGCTTTACAGTTTAATCTGCTGGGTTTGGCTGGGAGGAAGTTCGGCAACGGATTCTGTACGGGATATAGCGGATAGAAGGAAAAAGTCCGAGGGAAAAGGGAAACAGGAAGGGAGAAGAGGGAAACAGGAATTAGGAAAAGGGAAGAATCAAGAAAAGGGGAGAGGGAAGAAAGGGAAAAGCAGAGTTATTTCGCTGCCGAGTTTTTCTGGGGCTTGGATTTTACCGCTGGCGCTGATGGCGGGAATTGGGATCGTAGTTTTGCCAGCTTGGCACGTTAAATCATCTTTGTTTCAAGTTACTTTGCTAGCGACAACATCTGATGAACCAGTTTTGGTAATTCAAGATCGGGAAAAAGTGGCGCTAATTAATACTGGTGATGAAAATACTGTGAGATTTACAGTGTTGCCTTTTTTGCAGCAGCAAGGAGTTAATTCTGTGAATTTTGCGATCGCCACTCACGGCCATTTAGGTTTGAGCGGCGGTTGGGGAAAATTACTAGAACGCTTGCCAATTCAAAAGTTTTATGATAATAACGATCCTAAACAAATTCACCGCGGCAGCGATCGAGAATTTATGACGGCGGTGGAATCTCGCCAAGGTGTTTACTTTCCCTTAGAAACAAACAGTACAGTTAATCTGGGATCGGCGCGGTTGCAGTTAGTCAATTCAGAGATTCCGGTAGTAGAATTGGTTGCGGGCGATAGAACTTGGTTGCTCCTCGGTGAGATGACACCGGAAGCCCAAAAAAAATTAGCAGCAACGGGAACATTGAAGCCGGCTCAGGTGCTGTGGTGGTCGGGAAAACCCCTCACAGCCGAGTTATTGGGCGCAGCGGGGCCCCAAGTGGCGATCGCCTCTGCCGACGAAATCGACCCAGAAACCGCAGCCCTACTGGGTCAAACCAAAACCCAGATTTTTTGGACTGGGCGCGACGGAGCCCTCCAGTGGACGCCAGCAGGGGGATTTAAGACGACTCTGGAATCAGAAGAAAATCAAACTTCTTTTCTCTAAGGATTTACAATGTGGCACACTGTGCGGTAAGATACCTTTAGCTCGCATCTCAAGTCAATTGGAGAGGTGGCAGAGTGGTTGAATGCGGTAGTCTCGAAAACTACTTTAGGGCGACCTAACGTGGGTTCAAATCCCACCCTCTCCGTACGTAATAGCGCCAAGTCCTAAGCGCACACCTTATTAACCTAGGGTGTGCACTTAGTGTTTTAGGCAAGCTGAGATTTAGCCTACCTTGTTTATTTGGGAAAAGGTCGATCGCGTAACTGCTATATTTCCCCATAAACTAATATAACTAACCCAAATTTCAACCTAGGGTGCGTCCACCTATTTATGTTGAAAAATATCGCTCAACTACTATATTTCCGCATACACAGCATTGCGGAATAATTATAGTCTTGGACAAAAATGTGGTTTAACGCGCTACTGCGGCAAGGTTCGCACTGGGTTCCCTACAATAATTAATCTACAAAAATATGACTTTTATGAACTCAATAATATGACTTTTATGAGTTCATCTAATGAATTTATGAATTGACTTTAAACAAGCTTTGATTCATAATCTGTATATCAGCTTCGGGAATCACGGAGCAACTACCATAAAAGTCTATCGCAATCAAAGATACTAAATATTTCTATAGGTTGACAACCGGAGTATTCCCAGGACAAAATAGCCGATTTACTCCACTTTCTTAGGGAATACTAACCCAAAATCAAAGCGTCAAAACAATATTGAACTCAGGAGAACTAATCATGCAAGATCCTACAAAAAGAAAAAGCCCGCCACCAATTGTTTTTATTGCATTTGCTTTGATTGCCATTGGCGCATTCAAGTTTATTCCCAGCTTATTTAATAGCCAAACTTCATCTACATATACATCTACATCTACATCTACATCTACACCTCCATCCGGTTCTGGTAATATTCGCCTCAGTTTGGGAGAAAAAATCTTGGTGCAGTCGCAAACTACAGCAGGAAAACAAGCAGGTGTTAAAGCCTTTGCTGAGGGCAATTATAAAGAAGCTATCACAGGTTTTCAGGCATCGCTGCAACAAAATCGCAACGATCCAGAAACAGTCATTTATTTGAACAATGCCAAAGTAAATAATGATAATCCTCTCAAAATAGCCGTCAGCGTTCCCATTGGAACTAACCCGAATGTAGCGCAAGAAATTCTTCGAGGAGTAGCCCAAGCTCAAGAGGAAGCTAATTCTAGAGGAGGCATTAATGGCTCACCTTTGCAAGTTTTGATTGCGAATGATGACAACAGTCCAGATATTGCTAAAGAAGTTGCAACCGGATTCGTAAATGACCCGAAAATTTTAGCTGTCGTCGGACACAATGCTAGCAATGCTTCTGTAGCTGCTGCTCCTACCTATCAAGAAAAAAAATTGGTGATGGTGACACCAACTAGCTTTGCTAACAGTTTATCAGGTTTTGGTAGCTACATTTTTAGGACAGTGCCTGCGATTCAATCGATGGCGGCTCCTTTGGCAGAATATATGGTTAAGAAAGCTGGCAAAACTAATGTTGCTATCTGCTATGACTCTCAAGCTCCCGATAATGTATCGTTTAAGGATGAATTTGTAGCGTCGTTTTCAGCTTTGGGTGGCAAGGTAGTGCCTACGGTTTGTGACTTTTCAACGCCGACTTTTAACTCTAGCGCTAGCGTTGCTGATGCTGGCAGCAAAGGGGCACAAGCGTTAATGATAGCGCCTCATATCGATCGCATCGATCGCGCGATCGACCTAGCCAAGGCTAATCAAGGCAAATTACCACTCTACGGCAGCACTACGATGTACACATTTGATACGGTAAAAAATGGGCAGAAAGACGTTGACGGGCTGGTTTTGCCCGTTCCGTGGCATCCTGACACCAATCCCAATAACCCATTTTCTAAGAATGCGAGTCAGCGGTGGGGAGGCGCAGTGAATTGGCGCACCGCCACGAGTTTTGACGCGACTCAAGCTATCATCGTCGGTTTGCAGAAAAGCAATACCCGGGAAGGATTGAAACAAGCACTCAAGAATCAGAATTTTTCGGCGATTGGTGCGAGTGAAGATGTGAGGTTTTTGCCAACGGGCGATCGATCGGGTAAACCAGTTTTAGTACAGGTTAAACTCCAAGGTAACGATTACAGGTTTGTGGCGCTGCCGTAATTGGGGTACACAAGAGCGAGTATGTCACAAATTGAACTATTCTGCTTCTCTTCTAAACATTGGGATCTTTGCAGTTCGCTAGTCTGCGTAGGGTGTGGATTCATTAAAAATCTCTCGCATTCCCTCAACTTTTCGAGTGGCGACTCACCTTATACCGTCTAAAAAAAAGCCTGCTAAAACAAAAATTTTGGGTTTGCTTAGATGATTCTGGGATGTAACAGGTGCGGATCTATGAGATTGTCCCTCTTTTTTGATGATTGTCGATGTATCCGCACCCTACAGCTACGAATGACTAATGTCTAACTGCTATTGCAACTTAACAGCAGCCCGCTGAATTGGCAAAACTTCATCTAACGTCAATTCGCGATCGGCTGTCAGGTGACTAGAACAGCAAATTGTGCTGAAATAAAGAGGACGACCGACAACTTGAGAAAAATGCTGTTCTAAAAGTAAGCGAGAAGTAATATCGCCCAAGAGTTCAGAGATATCCTTTGTCAATTGTTCGGTATCATCGCGGTGAGTAATTCTGAACCCAAAAGGTGTTTTGCCGATCGACTTTTTAATCTCCGCATCAAAAGCATCATCCTTAAGAGCCACAAAATCCACAGACTGAGCGGTCAAAAATTGCCAAGCTTCTGGAAACATCTTGCGAATATTTTCCAGGGGATTTCCTGTTTCGTAAACTAAAGTAGCAGTTTTGCAATCCATGAATCAAACCTCGGGTAGTAGTGTATCTCCACTGTATTTCAAGTTGTGATATTGATTATCATATTCATAATCGGCCACTAAATCAAGGGCTTTTCTCTCTTCTCTTCCTCTGCGCTCTCTGCGGCCTCTGCGGTTTAATCATTCAGAAACCGGGTTTTTTTCCCAATTTGCACGCCATAACAAAGCATTCTCCCAAAAAACCCGGTTTCTGACTACCCGCGCCCCAATGCCCAATGCCCAATGCCCAATGCCCCATGCCCAAAACTATCAATTCCAATACCTGCGCCAGTAAAACAAATTCTCCCATAAATTCTGCTTAAAAGTATTGCTGCCGAAGCGCTGCGACTCCCAAACAGCAGCAGTTTGACCGTTAATTGCCGAAAAACTCGACCAAATATAAGGAAGTTCGGCGATCGCCTCAACCTTCATTCCGTGACGCACAGCCAGGGCGATCGAATGAATCAACTCAGCAGCTTGCGGCCCCACAATACTCGCTCCCAAAATCTCCCCATTGCGGCGCCCGACCATCTTACAAAAACCAGTCATCTCCCCGCACATATGAGGTCTTTCAACATTCTTAAAATATTCCCGACAAACAATCAAATCATCTCCAAAACGTCGTCTTGCTTGCGCTTCAGTCAAGCCAACCCTCGCCAACTGCGGGTCAGAAAAAATCGCCCAAGGAATCCCGCGATAATCTATTTGAAACAGTGGCAAAAACAAAGCATTTTTCACAGCAATCGCAGCTTCGGAATTAGCAATTTGAGGGAACGAATAACCGCCAGCAACATCACCACAAGCATAAATGCGCGAATTAGTTGTTTGCAGCTTTTCATTTAAAATCAACCCGCGATCGCTAAATTTAACCCTAGCCGCTTCCAGATTTAACGATGCAAAATTATGCTGGCGGCCCGCAGCGAGAAAAATCTCCTCAGCTTCGATCGCCCTTGGCCCAGCTTGAATCCACTTTTTACCTTCAATTACCCGAGCTTGACTCACCTCAGTAGCAGTCAAAATCCGCACTCCTTCGGCTTCCATTGCAGCTTGAACCAAGCCAGCAGCCTCTCGGTCTTCTTTCGTCAAAATATGCGACCCCTTGACCACAAGTGTCACAGCCACCCCTAATCGAGAAAAAGTTTGAGCGATTTCGACACCGCTAGGATCGCCACCGATTGTCACCAAACTTTTAGGTAACTGTGGGAGTTTTGCTAATTCGCCGACAGTTTCCGAAGTATAAAAGCCAGCAGACGAAAGTCCTTCAATATTGGGAATTGCAGCCATTGTTGGACAAGCTAGCAAATAACAGCGCGATCGCAATTTTCTGTCGCCCACAATCAAAGCCAAATTCGGTTTAGCAACAAACTCGCAGCCACCAAAAATAATATCAACCCCGCGAGCGGCCAAAACGGCGAAATCGTCAATTTCTGACAAATTAGCAACAACACCGTCAGCCCACTTTTGCACCCCGTCAAACCGTAATTCGATCGGGCTGACTCCCCAACTAACCCCCAAATGTGGGCGACGGATCTGATGAGCAAAATGAGCAGCCTCCCTCAAAGTTTGGGTGTATCTCAAACCAAAGTCGATCGACTCTTTCCCCCCGCTCGGCAAATCTTGGGAATTGTTGAGCGGCTCAACCAAAGCAACGCGAGCCGGGAAATTAGTTGCTGTCAAAGCAGCATAACGTCCGGCTGGAGTGCCACCAATAATCACTAAATCATAATCAAGCATAAATAAAGAAGTCAGTTGTTAATTGTTATTAGTTAATTGTTATTAGTTAGTTGTTATTAGTTAGTTGTTATTGGTTATATCAAATCCGGTAGCATCGGAATTAATATTATCCTAAATCAGGAGACTGCACGTGCCGTATCCCTACGGTTAATCTGGTGTAGGGACACGGCACGTGCAGTTTCCTCTATCCTAAAGAGTGTAGCCGGAATTGATATTAGTTGTTGTCAACAGTCAGCGGTCAACAGTCAACAGTCAACAGTCAACAGACTAATAACTTCAGCAAGTCCAGCAATGAGGCACAGATTGTCCGCCCTCTCGCGCACGGCTACTCGAAAATATCGATCGCCCAACTCAGGAAAACTCAAACAATCTCGAATCAAAATCCGGTGTTGTTGCAACAGACTTTTTTGAATTGCAGTCACCGACACCGAGGACTCAACTAACAAAAAATTAGCCGCCCCTGGAAAAGGTTGCAAACCCGGCAAATCAGCCAAACCCTCAAACAGCTCTCGGCGAGCCACAGGCAGCCAATCCCAAGTTTGCCGTTCAAAAGCAGCATCTCGCACCACAGCAGCCGCTGCTGCGGCAGCCAAGGCATTTACAGGCCAAGGATCGCGCAGCAACTGCCAACGGCGGAGGATATCGGGACGGGCGATCGCACATCCCATCCGCAGTCCCGGCAGAGAATAGAATTTGGTGAGCGATCGTAAAATCACCAAATTCTGAAACTCCTCAACAGCAGCGATCGAACTTTGCTGCTGGGCGGGCGGTAGAAAGTCCATAAAGGCCTCATCTACCACCACCAAAGCCAACTCCTCGCAATAAGGCCGAATCGCCTCCCTACCGAACAGCAAACCCGTAGGATTGTGAGGGTTGTTTAGTAGCAAACCTCGATCGGCACCGAGAGCGACAGGAACCGGGATCTCCAGAGAAGGAGAGACAAACAAACGGTTAGAAACTGACAAATCATCCGTTACTAACTCGTTTAAAAGCTCCGCATTCAAAGATTGAAGCTCCAAAGGACAATCCAGCACCTGTGCACCGAAAGCCTTCAGAGCCCGCCAGTAATCGCCAAAAGCCGGAGTAACCAAATAAGTCGCCTCCAGCTTCGACAAATCAAGAGCCGCCCAAGTCAACAATTCCGCCGAACCATTCCCCGGCAAAATCCAATCCGGGTCAACATTCAAAGCCTCACCCAAAGCAGTCCTCAGCTCTCCATAATCCGGGTCTGGGTAAGCAGTGAGACTGCTCAAATGAGCTTGAATCGCAGCCAGGGCCGACTCAGGAGGGCCCAAAGGACTGATACTGGCCGAAAAATCGAGAATAGCAGAAGCAGGACAGCCAGCCAATGCGGCTGCCCAAGCTAAATTCCCACCGTGTACAGGTCTAACCAAGACTCAGTTCACCAATTAAATTTTGGGTTCTTTCGGCGGTGCAACTCTGTCCTTGAACAACTTGCCTGCGGAAAATGCAGGAACTCTGGTTGCCGGGATTTCCATCTTGTCGCCAGTTTTGGGATTGCGACCCTCACGGGCTTTGCGTTCCCGCGACTCAAACGAGCCAAAACCGACCAGCGTCACCTTGTCGCCGTCAGAGACAGCTTCCATGATTGCTTCCAAGGCTGCACTTAACACGGCATCTGCCTGTTTTTTAGTGACACTAGCCTTTTCAGCCACTACATCAACCAATTCACCTTTGTTCATTGCGCACTCCTTCTGGGTTTGCAAAATACGTCAAACTGAGTTCAACTATTAGCTGTGAGTTATCAACTGTATTGGAGTTTGGGTTTGGAGATTTCGGTACTTACCTATTGCTCCAGCCCGCTTCCCAATTAAGAACTCCTGCTGAATACCAATTACCCTAGGATAATTGGTCAGAAAAGGAATTTTTGTTTCTAATTGCTGAAAACCCCACAGCATCTAATTTTCACTGCATTATTCTAAAGTCTTGCCGACCGTTATGGATCGGTGGAACCTTTAATTTATATGGAACTTGCCAACTTTTTAGAATTAATCCCCAAATTAGGTAAAAAAATACCACCTAAGAGACAAGATTTCTCGCCGGGAGTGGATTTGAAATGAGGGAAAAAACAGAAATAGAAGGAATAAAATGTAATTTGTCAAGGGTTAAAGGAAAAAATTTTTCTGTTTCCTGTTTTTTTCCACCCGTGTGGCAGGGCTGTTTCATGCTCCCGAAGGCCGCCAGGGGTTGAAACCCCTGTCGAGAGAGCAGAAGTCGTCGATCGCCGACTGAAAGAGTCATTTCTAGTTTTCTTGCAGATGACTAATGAGTTCTTTAGTCCTCTTTTAGAGGACTTTCGCTTTGAGACAGGGACTTCAGTCCCTGTCGGACTGTCGGACTGCCGGACTGTCGGACTGCCGGACTGTCGGACTGTCGGACTGCCGGACTGTCGGACTGTCGGACTGTCGGACTATCGGACTATCGGGCTGTCGGACTGACAACCGTCAACAGCCAACCGTCAACAGCCCACAGCCCACAGCCCACAGACAACTGACTACTGTCTCGGTTGGACGGGCTGACTGCGTTGCAACAGTTGGCGGGCGTCGGGACTGATGTTGTTTTGGTAGCCAAAGTTCGATCGATCGGTATCATCCAAAATCTGCGGAGTCAGCAACACAATCAACTCCGCCCGCTGGTTGGTCTTATCGGTTCTCCTGAACAGCGAACCGATAATCGGCAAATCTCCCAAAATCGGAATCTTGTTAGCGGTAACCCGTTCTTCGTCGCGGATAATCCCCGAAACAATCAAAGTCTGACCGTCCCGCAGGCGAATCAGCCCGGATTGCAAAGAGCGCTCGCCCAGCAGCCTGATAGTATTTATATTCGCGCCCGTGGACAACGCTTGCTCGTTGCCCGGTGTTCTGATAATCGGGTTCACCCGCAGAGAGACAAAGCCATTATCGTCAACCCGGTCAACTGCCACTCCCAACTGCAAACCTGCCCGATCCTTAACCGCAGTTACTGTTGTGGTACTGGTATTTCCGGTAGTCTGCGTTTGCGACGTGACGTTACTGATCACTTCGTCAGTAATATTTACATTCGCCGTTTCTCCTTCTTGAACCACCAGAGTCGGATCGGTGAGGATTTTGGCGTTCTGGCTTTGAATCGTTGCCTGCAACGCTGACAGGAACCTCCTGGGATACTGGAAGAACGGGAACAGGGCGAAAGTAGCAGTTCCGAAAGAATTTGGGGTTGTAGGGTTAAACGGGGTGTAATCGCTAATCCCGACTCGCGTAGGGTCATTAGTAATTGGGGCGATCGGCTGGACGAACAACCCGCCACCATTTCCTGTGAGGGGGACGTTGATTAAATTGCCCCTCGGATCGTAGAAAGGAGTTGTGGCGCTTGGTATCGGGTTGGGGACAATCGGCCGGCCATTGATGCCGCCCGTGTCGCCAAACTGCCTTGTTGGAGGATTGATGCCACCAAAATTGAGACTTGCTACTCCCCCATCATTGACAAAGAAATTGTTATTAAGGCCGAAAGAGAAACTGCTGCTGCTTCTGTTGTTTCCCAACAAGTTGACATCGATCACCTTGACGTTGACAGCCACTTGACGGCGGCGCAGATCGAGCTGACTCAAGAAAGCTACGGCAATATCAACTTTGCGCGGGTCGCCCACCAAAGTGATGGAATTGAGCCGAGAATCTGCCAGCACCGACAGTCCCCTCAGCAACAGCGGCCCGTTGCCGTCCCTAGCGCCAATTGCCTTAATATCCGGTTCCCGAATTTCTACATCCCGCGCGGCATTTCCCTGGCCCACGGTTTGAATAGTTACCCGAGTAATCGGGAGTTGAGTTTCCGCACCTTGAGCGCTCAAAAAGTTTGCTGCATCGGTCGATCGAACTTGATTGAGCCGCAAAGTCCGAACAATTATGTTGCGCGAGTCCAGAGGCAAATTAGTCCCGACAAAAATCGTGCGCCCGACGCGGTTGGCTTGCAGCCCGCTAATCCGCAGCACGTAGTTGAAAACATCTTGCACCGACTCATTTTCGATGTCCAAGGAAATTTTCGGCCCTTCATCGGCAGCTCCTGCTGCTCCCGGAGCGGGCGCCGGCTGGCCCGGTTGACCGGGGGCTCCACCGCCTGTAAAAGCAATGTTCAATCCCGCAGCCCGGGCTAGCAGAGCTAACACGTCGCGGACTGGAGCATCGCGCAGCACCAAGCGGGGGATGCGTTCTCCGGAGCTCAGTTCGATACTTGCCCCAGCAGGAGCGATGTTAGATACGGCGATATCTCCCAAGGGCGGCGCTACAGCCCGCGGCTGGAACGGCGGAGCTTGATTGTTCTGAGATTGTATTTCGCTGGGGAGCGGCGGGCGATCGTCCCTAGTAACAGTAACTTGGGGATTTGGCAGCAGTACCCCCGGAGTTTGTGAGGTGCCCATTTGCGGGGCCGGTCGAGGAGTTGATGGGCTCAGTGGCAGTCCCGGAGGCGGCGGGGGTACTGCTTGGGCTTGGTTGAGGGCGGGCAAACTCGGCTGTGCAGCTTGGGTTGACTGCACTGTGCCGCCCTGTCCGGCAACGCTGAGGACGATGCTTTGGCCTTGTCCGGGGACAACTTGTCCGCTGGGAACTCCTGTGGTGCCTGCCACCACCACGCGGATGCTGTTGGCTTCTACCTGGGTGATTTCTACCGAAGAAATGCCGGGAGCTGGGTTATCTTGCCGGAAGCTGTTGCCTTGGCGCAGGCGGAGCTGGGTGTTGGTAATTGTGGCTTGGTAGGTATTGCCGTTGTTGATGGCGAAAACTTGCGGGCGATCGCCCTTTTCGGTAGCTAGGACAATACTTACGCCATTCTTGGCTTGACTTACCTGCACTCCTGTGACTTGAGTCGGTGCGGCCGAGACTGGCGCTTGGGCGACTAGAACTCCGGCAACGCTGCACAAGAGTCCTCCACTTAAACGTAGATGCTGTTTCACATTCTCTCCTCAATTACACTTTTTTATTCGTGATTCGCCGTTTTTTGTCAGCATTTTTTACTGACTGAAATATTCCCCCATTCAGCTTTTTTTGGGCAATGAAGAAGTTAGAAAGCTATTGGCATAAATTCTAATTTTAGATAGCCAGATCGACAATTATTTTTCTGGCATTCATATTATTTTGAATTTTACCCTTGAATTTTCAATCTTCGAGCTTTACCAGAAATAATTGGTTTAAAGCATCTCCCTTGTACCGAGAAATTTAACGAAGACTATTGATTACTCCAATCCTCTTCATTCCAGGTAGATGTCGCCCTAAATCAATCAACTCTTCGACAGAGCTGGGGGGAGCCAACTGTCAACTTTCAACTGTCAACTTTCAACTGAATGAAATTCTGCTGAAGCAGCGACTTGAAAACCATACCTAATATCCGCCAAAACCCGCTACTTAGCCGGAGTCGGAGCCGGAGTCGGAGCCGGAGTCGGAGCCGGAGTTGGCGGTTTTTCTTCTTGCTTTAACGGCAGCAGCGCGTGCAATTCAAAAGCTGTTTTAATTTTTGTTTGCGGCTGATCCACAGGGATTATTTTGCCTTTCAGAAAATCTACTTCAATTGACTGAGTTGATGTTAGCAATTCTGATTTCAAATTCCTCACTACCAACAGCGACTGCATCAACTCCAAGTTGCGCATAAAATTGCGGGTTTGAGCGAAATTGCCTTCAAACTCTACCTTGAATTTTTTGCGTCTGAGCTTGCCAGCTAGGGACGGCCCGAAGGACGAATCGCTGAGAATGTCCGGGTCGGGAGCTCCCGGGACAGGTGCGGCTCCTGCTGGCCCGAGATCCGGTTCAAATTTAGTAATTTTAGCCTTGAGGTCGTCACTTTGCACGCCGGCGTTGATTCTGTTCACCAGTTGAGTCATGTCAAGCAGCAGCGTGGTAGCGCTGGCGTCGCTGGCAAACATTGCCGTTACGTTAGCCCGGCGCTGTTTAGCTTCTTCTTGCTTGGCTTCTGCTTCTGCCTTTTTCTGAATTTGAGCTTGCAATTGCAGTTGCGTTTGCTTGCTTGCGGTAATTTTTTGCTTGATTTCGCTGCCTCTTTGGAATTCTGGCAGTACGAACTGGGAGCCGAGGTACCCTGCAATTCCCAGGCCGAGAACTGCGATACCTATGGCTTGGACTTGGGGTGTCAGCTTAATGCCAAATATTTCCTGAGTCCCTGCCTCTTCTGCTTGTCCCCCGCTGGGAATAAACTCATTTGATGCTGTCATGGTTTTTTCACATCTCCTTTTGCTGGTAGCACTCCTTTTTCTTGAAGTGTTTCTATGCGTATGGCCAAGCCGTCTGCTTGCTTGCTCCGCAGTTCCGGGAGCAGCTCCGAGGCCCCTGTCGGACTGAGCGTTGTTTCAATTTTATATTCCACTACCGGCCGCAGTTTTGGAAGTTCTGCGGCTGCTGCTGCATTTTGGTTGCGCACTTGTAATTGTGCGGGGTTGTTTTTTAGTGTCGCCGCTACCAGTTTGGTATCGGTGTTGAGGAAGAAAGGAGAGCGCTGGACTAGCAGCATAAAGTCGTTAACTTGAGCAAAGGTACTGGCGATGCCGGAAATTTGTACTTTTGCGGTTTGGGGCGCGGCTGGGGGGGGAGCAGCGACTGGGGTAGGGCTCGCTGGGGAGGGACTCGCCCCCGGAGACGGACTCGCCCCTGGAGACGCGGCGGGAGTTGCAGCAGGTGGAGGGGGTGGTGCTGCAACGGGGGAGGGAGTGGGGTCGATTTGCTCGATTTTGGCAATTTGGACTCCGGCGGGAGTGCGGGCGCTCACGTCTTGCAGCATCGCCGACCAAGGTTTAATTTGGTCGAATACTCCGGCTAATGCTTGGTATTCGGCAGTAACTTTGTCGGTTTCGGTGTTGATGGCTTTGATGACGTTGGCTTGAGTGCTTAACTTTGCCAGTTCTTGGTCGATGTTTGCTTGTTCTGTGGCTAAGCCACTATTTTCGTTGGTCGCCCACCACCAAGCGCCCATGACTGCGGCGTTGAGGCCGAAGGCAAACAGCAGTGCTCCAATTAGGGGGAGTTGGTCTTTGGCTTGGCCCTCCCTTCTTTTGGGTGAGTTTTTGGCGGCGGCGGGTTTGTAGTCGGGACGGTCGTTGAGAAAATTAATATCTAGGCTGTACATGGCTTCACTCGATTTTATAGCAGAAGGCAGAAGGAAGAAGTAAGAAGCAAGAAGTAAGAAGGCATAAATCTGATCGAAGGTGCAATCGACCGCATGGTTTCAGCAATTAAGAATGTCCCAACCGTCTTGGCTGTTACTATAGATTTTAATTGGAAATTTTAGATTTTAGACAGAGGGCCAGATTGCGGGTATAAGTGAAGGATTTATTTAGGGAAGAAAGAAACAACTTTCTGCCTTCTACCGAAGGAAGTGGCTGCTTCAATCTCTGATATTCTACCTTTTACCTTTTACCTTTTACCTCCAATATTCTACCTTCTGCACTAGGTGCGTTCTTGTTTTGGAAGCAGCTTTTCCCTAAAATTTTCAAATCGGTTTTTCTAGTATCTAAAATTGTTAGGTTACAGCACCTCCCTCAGTCCTAAACCTAGGGCGACTCCTAAACCTGCTCGCTGTTCTGGGGTAATTTCTTGGGTGATTTCTAGTCCGAGGGTGTCGATGGGATCGACTTGTGATGCGGGCAAGCTTAATCTTTGCATAAAAAATTCGTCGAGTTTGCCGATCGCAGCTCCCGGGCCTGCTAGCAACAGTTGCGCTACTTCGAGTTCTTCGCTCTGGTTGAGGTAAAAGTCTACTGAGCGCCGCAGTTCGTCTGCTAGTTCTCCCAATACTTTAATCATCGCATTGGTGCCGGGGTTGGTGTCTCCGGAGGCACCCATGGTATCTGTGACTGGTAGGGTCATGCCTTGCAGTTCGCTGGTGTCTCTGGTGGGCGGCAAATTCATGGCTTGGTTGAGGGCGGTCTGGATTTGGTAAGTGCCGATCGGGATGGTACGGTTGAACTGAGGTATGCCGTCCACCACTATAGCTAATTCGGTACTGTCAAATTCAATGTCTGTCAAGACTGCGGCTTCTTGGGACGAAAATTGTTGCAGTTGGTCTCTGAGGGTGCGAATTAGCGCAAAGCTAGTTACTTCGAGCACGTCGATAGTCAGTCCGGCTTCTTTAAAGGTTTCGATGTATGTGTCGGTAACTTCTCTGCGGGTAGCGACTAATACCACTTGCACTTTTTCTACGCCGTCGTCATCTACAAATAAGCCGATTTTTTGATAGTCTACGTCGGCATCTTCTCTGGGAAACGGCAAATACAGTCCTGCTTCTGCATTCATGTAATCCCGCAGTTCTTCTTCGTTGAGTTCTGCTGGAACAGGAATCAGGCGGATCACGGCTTCGCGGCCGGGAATGGCTGTCGCTACTCGCTTGGCTTTGATTTTGTTTTCAGCCATCAGAGCACGTATTAGTTCTGCCATTCCTGGCGGATCGACTATTTGTCCTTCTTGTACCATGTCTTCTGGTACTTCTATGGAGGCGAGGAGACCTAATTTTAATGCCTGAGCTTTCTTTTCGAGCTGAATGATATTGATGCGGTCTGGGGCTATTTCGATCCCGATTCCTGGCTGGCGTTGGGACAGTAGACCTTTGAAAAAGTTAACCATAGGATTGGGTCGTCGGTAATTGCTATTTTTTTATTCTGTAATTGGTCGGCCCGAGCCAGCAGGCCGGATGTTGGAAGATTGGTTTTTCACCGCTCTCGCTCGATCTTGCTGTAATCTCGGTATCCCGCCGTAACTGAGCTGTCTGAGTTCCGCGATCGCCAGTTCCGATTTTATGCTATCCAATTTACTTGACAATAGCTATTCTGCGGCGAATGTCAACAAATTTAAGCTCGATCGACCAAAAACCGATTGATTCTGCAACCAAACCGACTCTCTCCCTCCCCGGGCCGCACACAAAACTCTGGCGCTTGAGCCCTGAAGGGCTTTCAGAGGGCGATGCTTGTTTTTTCCTTAGCTAACCATGAATCTCAAATTAAATTCTATGAAACGTAAATCTTGGCAACTGTTCGCTGTGTTTGGGCTGGTGGGGCTGATGCTAGCTGCGGTGGTGAGTTGCAGCAAGCCGGCCGTGAATTCCCAGACCAAGAATGCCAATGAAATCGAGTTCTGGACTATGCAGCTTCAACCTCAGTTTACTGATTATTTCAACAAGACGATCGCTGGTTTTGAAGCCGAAAATCCGGGTGTGAAGGTGCGGTGGGTTGACGTGCCTTGGTCGGCGATGGAAAGCAAGATTTTGGGGGCTGTATCGGCGAAAAATGCGCCGGATGTAGTGAATCTCAATCCCGATTTTGCTTCGCTGTTGGCGGGGCGCAATGCTTGGCTGGATTTGGACTCTCGGATTTCGCAGCAAGTGCGATCGAGTTATCTGCCAAATATCTGGAAAGCTAGCGTACTCGATGGTAAGACTTTTGGCATTCCTTGGTATCTCACAACTGGGGTAACTATTTACAATACAGAGTTGTTTAAAAAAGCGGGAATTACCAAACCTCCGGCTACCTATGCCGAGTTGGCGACTGTGGCGAAACAGGTGAAAGATAAAACTGGTAAGTTTGCTTTTTTTGCGACTTTTGTACCGGAAGATTCAGCGGAAGTTTTGCAATCTTTCGTGCAGATGGGCGTACCTTTGGTGGACGCTCAAGGTAAAGCTGCTTTTAATACCGATAAAGGTAAGGCTGTTTTTCAGTATTGGGTTGATTTGTACAAAGGCGGACTTTTACCGCAGGATGTTTTGGTGCAGGGACACCGCAGAGCGATCGAGCTTTATCAAGCTGGGGAAACTGCTTTGTTGGGTTCTGGGCCTCAGTTTTTAAAGGCAATTGCTGAAAATGCTCCGAGTATTGGTGCGGCTTCAAGTGCTGCGCCTCAAATTACGGGTGAAAGCGGCAAGAAGACTGTCGCAGTGATGAATTTAGTTGTACCTCGCGACAGCAAGCGCCCCGATGAGGCTGTCAAGTTTGCTTTGTACGTAACTAATTCTCAAAATCAGTTAGCTTTTGCCAAGGCTGCTAATGTTTTGCCTTCTACGCTTGAGACTTTGCAGGACTCTTATTTTAAGAGCGTTGCGGCTGATGCTGCTCCGAGCGATAAAGCTCGGATTATCAGCGCTTCTGGGTTAGACAAAGCTGAGTTGTTAATTCCACCTCTCAAGGATGTTAAGAAGTTACAAAAGGCGATTTATGACAATTTGCAAGCAGCAATGTTAGGCGAAAAACCAGTAGAACAAGCTGTAACTGATGCGGCGACAGCTTGGGATAAAAAGTAGTTTTTAATTGAAGCTGGGGCGGAAATATTTTTGCTTTCCCCCTTGCTTTTTTGGCGAACTTGACATATCATTAAATAATGGAAATCCGTGCCGCCATATATATACGCAAATATCAACATTAAAATTATTATCATAGGTTCGTAGTGAGGATTTTAGTTCTGATGAAGAAGGACTAAAGTCCTCACTACGAACCCGTGCGATCGCTCCTGGATCTAAGCTATAATTAAAGTAGATAATAACTCCGACGCTACCGCAGGAGGCAACGATGCAAATTAAAAACAGCAATCCAATGGGAAAAGTTTTTGCCACTCTGACGATCGTTAATCGAGCCGACCAAATTCGGGCAGAAGATGGGACGATACTAGAAGACCAAATTCGGTCGATCGTCCTCAAAAATGTATTGGTGGATACGGGGGCTACCACCTTATGTCTGCCAAAAGATGCGATCGCCAAACTGGGACTAAAACTCCTCAAAGAAGTAGACGTAGCAACAGCAATGGGTATTGGCAAAGCCCGAATTTTCCAAGATGCCAAAATATCAATGTTTGACCGGGAAGGCACTTTTGAGTGCTTGGAATTGCCGGGAGGAAACGATGCACTTTTGGGCGTCATACCTTTAGAATCATTGGGATTAGAAATAGACTTGCAAAATCAAATCTTGAAACCTTTACCCATCAGTCCCACCGAAACATATTTGACGATTTTGTAGCAAGCAATAAACCTCAGGTTTGAGGCGATTGTGCCTTAAAAAGTGCGATCGTCTTTTTCAACTCAGTTTAATTGACTGTTGGTAGCAATATAGGATGAATCACTAAAATTTTAATAAATTTGACTCGTGTTAAAATCAGAGTTCAGATCGGAATAGGAGAAAGTTATTATGACAGCAATGACAGTCAAAGATTTAAACCAAGTTCAGACCCTTTTTTCCGAAGCGGGTTTAGATTACACAATTGAACTAGAAGACGGGATAATTTCAGTTATGGGCCCATCAGACATCGTATCCAGTGAAATCAGTAGCCGTCTCATCGCCTTTCTCTTCGCTTGGGTAAATCCCCGTCGCTTGGGGAGAGTGTTTGACTCCGCAGGCGGTTTCATTATGCCGAATACCAACGTCAAAGCACCGGATGTTTCGTTTGTGCGGGCGGCCCGCTTGCGCCAAAGTCCGCGTTATTTTGGTGAACTTGTCCCGGATTTGGTGGTTGAGATCAAATCTCAGAGCGATCGCATTAAGGCTATAGAAACCAAAGTTTTGAAGTTTATAGAGCTGGGTGCAGTTGTCGGCATCCTGATCGATCCTGACGAGGAAACAGTGGCAATTTATCGATCGACTGGTGAACCGATTATTTTAGCAAATGGCGATATTTTAACAGTCCCGGAGCTTTTTCCCGGTTGGGAATTGCCCGTTTCGGAATTGTGGCCTCCGATTTTTACTGAGGAAGAAACACAATCCTGATGAGTTTAAGTTTGAGATTGTTGTTGCAGAAAATAGCCGACGAGATAAAGTGAACCGCACAAGATTGTGAGGTTTTCGTCGGTAACAGCCGCATCTAAGGCTGCGATCAAGTCTGGGAAAGCTTGAGTGAGAGTTAATTCAGGGCAGATATTTTTAGCAATGGCGGCTAATTCTGTGGGGGATGCTGAGTTTTGATCGGGTACGGGAACTAGGTAAAGCCGATCGCCCTTTTTGAGTAATGCTTGTAAAATATCATCGCAGTCTTTCGTCGCCAGAATGCCGATTACCCAGTTAATGGGCGACGGGGAAGTGGTAAGATTGTCTGCATATTCGCGCAGGGCGATCGCAGCAGCGGGGTTGTGCGCGCCGTCAATCAGGATGTTGCGATTGTTCCAAGTTGTCTGCTGAAGTCTTCCCGGCCATTGAGTTTGAGCGATTCCTTGGGCGATGGCGGTTGGGGAGATTTGCCATCCTAGGTTTTGCAGGGTGTGGATAGTTGCAAGTGCGATCGCCGAATTCATTAATTGAACTTGTCCCAACAATGGCAATTTATATCTTATTGTAACCGAAGATAAACTCGAATTAACGCCAATTTCTGGACTTGGATGATATTCGGCAAATCCGTCTCCTAAATCTAGCGCAGGTTTTACCCAAACTGCCGGACAACCTGATTCTTGAATGCGTTTTTCTACCACTATTCTAGCAGATTCCGGCAATTCTCCAACAACTACCGGACACTTTGATTTAATAATTCCCGCTTTTTCCCCAGCAATATCAGCGACAGTCGGGCCGAGGATTTGCCAGTGTTCGAGACTGATAGAAGTAATCGCACTCACAAGCGGAGTTTCGCAAACATTAGTCGCATCTAATCTACCGCCCAATCCGGTTTCTATCACTGCAATATCTGCTTTTTGTTCAGCGAAATACAGCCAAGCTGCGGCGGTGATAATTTCAAATTGAGTCGGAGTTTCTGTATTACCTTCCGCAGCCCTGACAACTTGTTCGAGACACTGTTGCAATGCTATTGTAGAAATTGGTTTTTGGTTAATGCAAATTCTTTCTGTCCAATCGATTAAGTGCGGGGATGTGTAGCGCCCGACTCGATAGCCTGCTGCTGTTAGTACGGATGAGAGATAAGCGCAAACGGAACCTTTGCCATTTGTGCCGGCAACGTGGATAATGGGTATTTGTTTGTGGGGGTTGTCGAGTTTTTCGAGGAGTTGGTGAATTCTTTCGAGGCCGAGGTGGACGCCGAAGTGTTGGTAAGATTTGAGGATGGAGTTTGCATTCATTGAGGTGAGATTTTTTTACGAACCGCGAAGGCGCGAAGGGCGCGAAGGAAGAAAGAAGAAGGAAGGAAAGAAAGTAAATGTTGATAAATATGAATATTATTTCTCTGTTTGCTGGTTGTGGCGGGTTGGATTTAGGTTTTCGTTTGGCTGGGTTTAATCCGGTTTGGGCGAATGAGTGCGATCGGTCTATTTGGGATACATATAATTTCAACCATCCTGACACTATTTTAGATCGCAGAGATATCAGAAAAATTAATTCTGATGAAATTCCCGATTGTATTGGGATTATTGGCGGGCCTCCGTGTCAAAGTTGGAGTGCTGCGGGTGCGAAACGCGGGATTGATGATTCTCGGGGTCAGCTTTTTTGGGAGTATATCAGAATTGTCCGAGACAAGCAGCCTTTGTTTTTTTTAGCTGAGAATGTTAGCGGTATCTTAGCTCCTAGAAATCAGGATGCTTTCACTTATATATTATCGCAGTTTGAGGCGATCGGATATCGAGTTTCGTTCAAGTTGCTAAATGCTAAAAATTTTGGTGTGCCGCAAGATAGGCAAAGAGTGATTGTGATCGGTTATCGTCAGGATCTGGGTTTTGGTTTTGAGTTTCCCGAACCGGGAAATCAGATTTTGACACTGCAAGATGCGATTTTTGATTTGCAGGCTGAACCAATGCTAGTTAAGGGTAAATTAGATAATTATCACGATTCTGTCGCGAATCACGAATGTGCAGATTTGGGATTTTCCAGCATTTATATGTCGCGGAATCGAGTTAGAAGCTGGGGTGAACCTTCCTTTACAATTCAGGCCAGCGGCAGACACGCACCTCTGCACCCTCAAGCTAGTAAAATGATTTTAGTTGGCAAAGATCAGCGTATTTTCGATCCGAATTCCCCCCTGCCTTACCGTCGGCTTTCTGTGCGAGAGTGTGCGAGAGTTCAGACTTTCCCGGATGAGTTTATTTTCAAGTACAAATATATTGCTGACGGCTACAAAATGGTCGGGAATGCAGTACCTGTTAATTTGGCTAGGATGTTGGCGAAAAAGATTTATGCGGATATTTCTGCCTTCTGAAAAAAGACTTACCCAAAACCTTTATCTGTTGATTCTTTAGTCCGCGAAGGCGGACTTCGTATGTGTAGAAGCGGTTTCAACCGCCGAGTCTTATCTTTTAATTTTGCCATAAATCGTCTAGAGTAAAGTTGCGGGGATTTTTGAGAATGAAGGTTTGATTTTCTTTGATTAAATCTCCCGTACAAAGGAAAGGCAAGCGTTCTTGATAAGCTTTAATGGCGAGGATATAATTTTTGTCTGCAAGTTCGGTTTTAATTTTTCGCAATTTGTCGGCAATCACGCCTAATAAGGTAATTTCTCCGCTTAATTTGTCGGCGTTTGGCGTGTGAATTTGCATCACGACTCCCTGAATAGTTGTATTGGGAAGCCCGGTAATTAAGTCTGCTAAAATTTCAACTTGAGAGCGATTTTCGATAGCCTCCAATGTCTCTAGCATCAAGTTCATCGACAGGGGAAAGTCCAGAAGCTCGCAATTTAAAGGTAGAACGATTTGAGGGGTTTCTGGGGTAAAATTGCCACTTGTCCAAATAATAGCAGTGTCATCTATTTTTTGGGCTTGTTTCCAACCTTTTGATTCTAAATAGTAGCTAATTTTGTCAGGTTGGAGATTTTTGAGCAATTCAATATCTTTTATTTTCACATTCATAGTTGTCTCCCGGTTGCGATAGGCTGCATGATAGTTGTGAGAGCATCACCAGAAAATATATTTGTTCTGGGTATCGAAATAGTGACGGTTTCTTTATTATCAGTGGGTGCTGCACCTTTTAATGAGATCCAATAAGCGCAGCGTTTTAAGCAGAGTTCCGCTTCTGTCTGTTGCAGCCAGTCGTTGGGTCGATCGGGAACAGTAACTACAATTATAATTCTAGGAGGGTAGGCATTGTTTGCGCTCAATTCTTCGTAGTTTTTAATGTTCAGAGGATAGCGAAGGCTATTTTCATTGAGGATATCTCTTGAGGTACATTTGACTTGAATGTAAAGGATGGGAAAGTTGGGTAAACCTCGTTCTGCGATTCCAGTGATAATTAGGTCTACACCCAGTCTGTCTAGAGGAGTAGTTGTTCGCTGGCAGAACCCCGCTGCTGAGGCAATGGCGTAAACGTAAGCATAGCTAAATTCTTCTTTTTGGGTGTTAATATCCATTAAACTGCTAGTGCGTTTTTGTTGCCATAAACTAATGATATAATACTAACTCCGGTGACAAAAATCCGCTATTATATAAGATTGCGGTGCGTGACTACTGAGTTCTTCTACTACCGCACAATTTTATTCACAGTCACACACCCTCCAAAGTTGCGGTGCGTGAATGCTGAGTTGTTCTACTACCTTACAAATCTATTTACTGTCACGCACCCTACATTGCTGTGAAAGCAGATTATCGATCGCCCTTAGCAGCAGGTTTGCAGCAGCGCATTCGCCCCATGAGTACACTGCTCGGGCGAAGTATACTTATCTTCTGCATGGCTGATGCCGCCCCGAGAAGCCAAGAAAATTATCTTCATTTTTTGCCAGCGATCGCGCAAATATTTGTTTCTTGTTTTCTACCTCTTAATTGAATACTTTTAACTGGTTTTGCTTCGTAGCTATCGCTCACTAAATCCCAGGTTTCTCCTGTTATTAATACCCGATAAGGATTGTCTTCTTTAATATCTTTATTCATTGCTTCTAAGCGAGCCGCAACATTCACAGTATCTCCTAATACCGAAAAATTTAATCGCTTGCCACCGCCGACAGTTCCAGCAATAATCGACCCAGTATGAATGCCGACTCCGAATTCAATTTTTGGCTTTCCTTCCCTTTCAAATTGCTGATTTAATTCTTTCAATCGTTCTGACATATCCAAGCAAGCGGCAATACAATTTAGAGCGTCTTGTTTGATTTCTTCTGGTTTAGTATGAGGAAAAGGAATGCCAAATATTGCCATAATTGCATCGCCAATATATTTATCGATCACGCCGCCGCGATCCATAATACACTCGCTCATGGCATTTAAATATTGATTCAGCCAAGACATCAATTCACTCGGAGATAGTTGCTCGGAAATGCTAGTAAACCCTCGAATATCCATAAATAAAACAGTGGCGACCATTTCTTGCGGTTGCATTTCCCCATTCTTAAATATTTCGTCTTTTCGCTCCCAAATTAGTTCAGCAGTTTCTTTTGCCATGTATTTTTCAAACAAACTCATTAATTGTTGTTTCTCTTGTTGTTCTCGCAGTTGCAGCCCTATTCCAGCTAAGACGATCGTACCAATTGGTGCTGCGATGGGCATTAGTAGAGAATTAAACGTAAATAATAAGAAAGAAACTGCATACCAAATTAGGGGGAAAAGGAGAGCGATCGCAATTCGTCGCCAGGGCCCAGATTTTGCTAATATCCCGCTAGTAATTGGCCCAATTAAAAGTAATATCAGCCAACTTGTCCAGTCAGGTAAAGGTTGCAGCAGTCGGTTATTGAGCAAGTTATCAATAACTGCGGCATGAAGGTAAATCCCGTTGGTTGGTGGAATTCGATCGAGAGGAGTCCGCAAGGGATCTAAACCTGTTGCTGTCGTACCTACTAATACTAATTTGTCTTTAAAAGCATCTTGGGTAATTTTACCTGCCAGAACATCAGCAAACGAATAAGTCGGTAAATATTGCACTTTTCCAGGCCAATTTATCCCAGCCTGCTTAAATTCTAGACTGCCGTTATTAGGCGGTGAAAAAAACTTTTCTAGCCCTCCTGATTGCGGTTGCTTGTCGGCGTTGTAAACGTTCAGCATGGCAATTCCAAGGGAGGGAATATCTCGCACCCACAGGATGGCTTGACGGCCGATCCCATCTGTGTCTGAGTTATGCAAAATATGGCCTCGACTGGCGGCTGCGGCTTCTAAAGTTGGTACAATTGGTAGCAGTTTTTTTTGGTCATCCGCAGCCTTTGCTAACACTACATTACCTGTGGCACTCATAGCGTCTGCAAGTTGGTCATCTTTGGGAGTGGGTTCGGCAAAAATAATGTCGAAACCAACGACTGCGGGTTTAGCAGGGGAAAGGGCTTGTAATAATTTAGTGTAGCGATCGCGCGAAAACGGAAATCTCCCTAACTTCGTTAAACTTGCTTCGTCTATGGCAATGACCACCACTCGCTTATCCCAAATAGGTTTGGGTAAAATTCCACTTTCGCGAAGTTGAAACAGGCTGTTATAGCTCAGTTGTTCCAGCGGTTTCCAGGCATCCAAATGCAGCGCGCCCAAGGAAATAATAGCGGCAGCAACTCCCGGTAGCAAGGATTGGCTGCGGGCAAAAAAATCTCGCAAACGAGGGATTATTAATTTAGTCATTACCTATTTCTTAATTAAACTTGCACCGATTTCATAAGATACCTCATTTCCTACCGGACTGCGAACCACTAGCCAGTAGTCAGAGTTAGCTGGCCTCGGCACTACCTCGTCGATTTTACCTGTTCGATCCATCTTTAACGGTTGGTCATTTAAATACACTAAATTCAGCGGATCGACAGTACAAACGCATCGAACTTTGCCTGGACTGATGACTGATAAACTGATCAATTCATAGTTCAGATTTTCTTTAAATGCCTTGGGTGCAGCGGGAGGATTGCCGGGAAAAGTGACGGAAGCATAGCCCTTTTCGATCTTCACAGTTTGCCCTTGAGCGCTAGCGTCAACCTTCCCCTCAAATAAGGCAGTTGCGGCTTTTCCCTCTGGACCAACACCCACGGAGAACTCAGTCCCCCTGACGCCCACAACTCCCGCTGGGCTGTTAATTTCTAGGCGCGAATTGGGATTAGTCAAGCGTCTGGCTGAAACTCTTGCCAGCCCTGCGGGGACTGAGAGCAGGGTAACTCTACCTCCGCCGACAGCAACGGACAGACCTTTAACTTGGACGGTGCTTAATTCTGCTACATTAATCGTAGCGATGCCAGAGTCTACGGCTAAAACCGCGCTAGATTGTTTGCCTGTGGAGATTTGTTGGCCGGCTGCACTCAGGCGATCGCCCACTTTTGCTGGTCTTCCTTGATACGTTACGGTTCCCCTAATTTGCCGTACTTCCACCCAGCGACTTGCAGGTAGTTGAATCTCTCTCGCCAGCAAAGGCAAGGCGAAAGTGATTAAAATAGTAGCAAATAGGATTGTCAACCATTTAGAAATACCAGACAGATTTAATTTCATCACTAAAAAATATTTAGCCAAGACTGTTGTCTAGATTACTATTCTTTTTGAACTTCTCAGGAAAATTTTTAACTAACAAAGCTTACGCAGACACAATATATGTAGTGCCCGCACAGCTACGATCGCACCCGGCTTTACTGACGCGGCCATCGGCGACTCAAAGGCGATCTCTTTTGAGGATATCGCAAACCCTTCTTGAAATGTCGAAACGGATAATATTGGTTTATTTTTTAGATGCTCAGCACTCACTTACGATCGCGTTTTCATGCGCCCTGCAACTGCGATGAATCGATCGCCCTAGTCGCATACAGCCGATCGAGCTTTAGGAAGGTTTGCAGCAGCGCATTCGCCCCCTGAGTACACTGTTCGGGCGAAGTATACTCATCTTCTGCATGGCTGATGCCGCCCCGAGAAGCCACGAAAATCATCCCCATATCGGTAAAGCGTCCGATTTCTTGGGCGTCGTGGCCGGCCCGGCTGATTAAATGCCTGTAACTAAACCCTAATTCTTGACAAACTTCTACAATTGCATTCTGAATCTTTGGTGCTGCTAGGGTTGGCTGTACGTGCAGCAATTGAGTGATTTCGATTTCGGTTTGGGTGGCAGAGGCTATTGCTTGAAACTCCAATTTCATTTTGGTTAACAACTGTTCCAAATTAGTTTCAGACAAATCGCGCAAGTCGATTTTAAACTCAACTTTTCCCGGCACAGTATTCGTAGCATTCGGCGAAACAGTTAAGTAACCTACGGTTGCGACTTGTTCCCCTGGTGTTTCTACTGCTAGCTTGTTGACTGCTAATACCATTTGCGAAGCCGCTACCAGCGCATCTTTTCTCGCGTGCATGGGCGTCGATCCGGCATGGTTGGGGCGGCCGGTTACTGTTACTCCGAGGCGGTACTGTCCGACAATGCCTTTGACTACTCCTATACAGTCGCCCGTACTTTCCAATACGCCTCCTTGTTCGACGTGCAATTCCACAAACGCTGCTATTTCTTTGGGTTGGCGTTTTGCTTCGGCAATTTTTGACCAATCTCCGCCAATTTGTGCTAAACAAGTTTGGATCGAAGTGTCATCGCTGCGGCGGTAATATTCGGGGTTGCTGACTATATTTCCCGCCATGGCTTTGCAGCCGATAACGGTGCTTTCTTCGTCGGTAAATACGATCGTCTCAATGGGGTGTTCCAAGCGCAGGCTGTTTTCATGCAACACGCGCACGACTTCGATTCCTGCCAAAACTCCCAAAACTCCGTCGAAATGGCCCGCCGTGGGAACGGTATCAATGTGAGAACCGGTTGCTAGTGCAGCGCCTTCGCGCTTTCCCGGATACCGGCCGATCATGTTTCCCGCCGCGTCAATCCGAACCGTCATCCCGGCTTCTACCATCCAAGATTCTACGAGTTGGCGGGCGAGCAAATCTGCTTTGGTAAATGCTACCCGGCTGACGCCTCCTCCCGGCAGTTTGCCGATTTGGGCGAGTTGGCTAATGCTGCGGTTGAGGCGCGGGCCGTTGACTGCCAGTGTGAATGTAAGTGTCATTTAAAGTTCTTTTGTTGATTGATTTAATTAATTGCTGTATACTGCATTCAATAGCATTTAAATCGGCGACGTAATGTAGTCTTGTTTACAAAAGTCGATCGCTTCGACAGTACCAGCAGTAAGGTGCGCATTGCGCACCCTACAAGACGCAAAAACACAGCAGTAAGGTGCGCATTGCGCACCCTACAAGACGCAAAAACACAATTTTTTATCGGGTGTATATGAGTCAAACAGCAATTGTAAGCAAACGAGTATTCATTTGCGGTTCCGCCCTGCAGGGCCAGCCGGACAACAGCAACCTGGGAGAAGCAAAGTTCATCAGAGAAGCCAAAACTCGTCCGATTTACCGCTTGCACTCAGCGGAAAATGGCTGGCATCCGGCAATCTATGAAGTGGCCGCGGACGGTGTATCAATTCCGGGCGAAGTGTATGAATTAAGTTTAGAGCAATTTGAAGAATTGGCAGCGGGGGAACCGCCGCATATGTATCCCTCGGATGTGGTTTTGGATGATGGAGAAGTGTTGACGGCTTTTTTGTACCCGCAGGAGTTGGTTCACAAGTATCAATGGGAAGATATTTCCGATCGCGGTGGGTGGGCCGCTTACAAAGCCGGTTCGCAGTAGCCCACTAATCCGCCAGGGACTGAAGTCCCTGGCTAATAGCTTAAGTCCTCTGAAGAGGACTAATGAGTTTAAGAGTTTTTTTCTGAGTTTTCTGAAGAGGACTAATGATTTTAAAAGTCTTTTTCTGAGTCCTATGCAAGAGGACTTTAGCTTTGAGGCAGGGGTTGAAACCCCTGCCGGACTGAAGTCCCTGGCTAATAGCTTAAGTCCTTTCAAGAGGACTAATGATTTTAAAAGTCTTTTTCTGAGTTTTCGTCAGAGGATTAATGAGTTTAAAAGTCTTTTTCTGAGTTTTCTGAGCGAGGACTAATGATTTTAAAAGTCTTTTTCTCAGTCCTCATAGCGAGGACTTTAGCTTTGAGGCAGGGGTTGAAACCCCTGCCGGACTATCCTCCTTGAAAATGCTACGCCTTGTGATATTCATGCCAGTGTCGGGCAATATCAATGCGGCGGCATATCCAAACCCTCTCATGCTGCTGCACGTAATCCAAAAAACGCGCCAAAGCCGCCGCCCGCCCAGGCCTCCCCGCCAAGCGGCAGTGCAGCCCCACACTCATCATCTTCGGTGCAGTCTCGCCCTCGGCGTAGAGTAGATCAAAAGCATCGCGCAGGTAAGCAAAAAACTGATCCCCAGAGTTAAACCCCTGAGTCGTAGCAAACCTCATGTCGTTGTTGTCGAGGGTGTAGGGAATTACCAGGTGGGGTTTGTCGCACTCGTACACCCAGTAAGGCAAGTCATCCGCATAGCTGTCAGCATCGTAGAGAAAACCGCCTTCTTCCACTACGAGCTTGCGGGTGTGCGGGCTCGTGCGTCCCGTATACCAGCCGAGGGGACGGCTGCCGGTAACTTGCGTGTGAATCGCGATCGCCCTGTGCAAATGCTCCCGTTCCGCCTCTTCACCAAAATACTTATAATCAATCCAGCGGTAGCCGTGGCTGGCAATTTCCCAATCGGCCTCCAACATCGCTGCAACGGCTTCGGGATGCCTTTCTAAGGCCATCGCCACGCCGTAAACAGTCACCGGTATCTTGCGAGAAGTAAACATCCGGTGCAAGCGCCACAAACCTGCCCGACTGCCGTATTCATAACACGATTCCATATTCATGTGGCGCAGTCCCGATAGGGGTTCAGCGCCGACAATCTCTGACAGAAATGTTTCCGAAGAACCGTCGCCGTGGAGGATGCAGGTTTCTCCACCTTCTTCGTAATTGATCACAAATTGCAGGGCTATGCGCGATCGATCTGGCCATTGAGGATCGGGAGGATTTTGCCCGTAACCGATTAAGTCTCGCGGATAATTTGCTGGCATATAAGTTATTTGTTAGTGGTTATTTGTTAGTGGTTATTTGTTAGTGGTTATTTGTTGGTGGTTATTTGTTAGTGGTTATTTGTTGGTGGTTATTTGTTGGTGGTTATTTGTTAGTGATAATAACCAATTCCCGATGCCCGATGCCCGATGCCCCATGCCCGATGCCCAATTACCAATCTCAACTTATTGATGTTGTTCGATCTGTTGAATTTCTTTAATTACCCGCGCTTTGCTGGCGATTAAATGTTCTTTGATTGCTTGGGAAGCCGCGACGGCGTTTTGTTCGATGACAGCTTGATAAATGCGGCGGTGTTCGCTGCGGATTTCCAATACTCCCGGATTGTATTCCATTGTGCGCAGCCGCACTAAGATCATTTTGTCAAACACGCTATCTAACAGAGTTACCAGCCAAGAATTAGCGGAACTTTGGGCTAGCAAGCGATGAAATTGATAGTCAGCGTAGAGCAATTGATAATTTGTCAATTCGCCCGATCGCACTTGCGTGTTATTTTCGGCTTGAGTGACGATCGATTCGAGTTGTTTTAATTGAGCGGGTGTCGCATTTTGACTCGCCCCGGCCGCTGACAATTGTTCCAAAGCAATGCGACAATCGTAAAGATCGGCTGCATCTGCGATCGACAGCGTAGCGACGCGCAATCCGTGATGCGGATCTGCCGTCACTAAATTCTCACGTTGCAGTTGGCACAAAGCCTCTCTCACCGGAGTGCGGCTGACGTTGAGCATATCTGCCAGTTGTGTTTCGATCAAGCGTTCTCCAGCCACTAATTCCCCCGACAGGATAGCAGTTCGGAGAGCTTGATAAGTTTGTTCGTGCAGAGATTGAGTGCGGCGAATCGCGCGAAATGAAAGACCCAAAATCAGTTATCCTTAAGTTAAAATTAGAGTTAATACTGTTGTTAAAAATTATTGATTCAGCCTGATCTCTAATATTTTTATGTTAAATGACTTTGGCTGACTCGTTTTCAATGATACAGCAAATTGACGTTTCTGCAACAGATAGCTATAGATAATAGGCGATATCTTTGGGGACGCGCGGCTGTGCCCGGAGGTGCCAGCAAGCACGCGCTTCGACTCAGTACGTCAGGGGTTGAAACCCCTGCCTCATAGCTAAAGTCGGTTGAAACCGACTAAAGAGTTTGAGACAAATTGAAAACAATTGCAGTCCTCTTTGAGAGGACTGTCTTCTATGAGACAGGGGTTTTCAACCCCTGTCGGACTGCCGGGAAAGCGCGCGCATTTAGTTAAAACCTACTAAAGAGTTTGATAAAAAATGAAAACAATTGCAGTCCTCTTT
>NZ_JAUBOJ010000029.1:0-34991 GCF_036700185.1 Microcoleus sp. BM001215392
AATCAGCAGTGGGTCTGGCTGGCATTGGATGCCCAGACTAGGGAAATTGTTGGTGTACATATTGGAGATCGTAGCGCAGTATCGGCTCAAGCTTTATGGGATTCAATACCACCAGTGTACCGTCAATGTGCAGTAATTTATACTGACCATTGGAGTGCTTATGATTCTGTATTGCCCAGCAAACGTCATCAAAGTGTAGATAAAGATAATGGTTTGACTAGCTATATCGAGCGCTTCAACTGTACTATTCGACAACGAGTTTCTCGACTGGTAAGAAAGAGCTTAGCCTTCTCTAAAAAATTAGACAATCATATTGCTGCAATGGGGGCGGTTTGTGCATCATTACAATGCTAATTTACAACTCTAAATGCCTACTTTTTTTTGAATTCAGTTTATTTTATCGATCCTTTCCTTTAGGGCGCTACCCCACCCCTGACTTGTGAAAGAGTTGAGTCTTCTCGATCAGGAGAAGTCAGCTTGCGGATTCGTTCTGCTGGAATCTGTAACGTTGGTTTGAGATAGTCCTCTACTAAGTTAATATCGCGCAGCCTTTAAGGCTTTTGTATAAGCGGTTGGGTTTGTAGTAGTCAATCCCAATTAATAGAGCATGAATGTTTGGTATTTGTTCGGTC
Organism: Microcoleus sp. BM001215392; assembly: GCF_036700185.1. Taxonomy (NCBI): domain Bacteria; kingdom Bacillati; phylum Cyanobacteriota; class Cyanophyceae; order Oscillatoriales; family Microcoleaceae; genus Microcoleus; species Microcoleus sp. BM001215392. Next base: position 633 of record NZ_JAUBOJ010000029.1, read on the forward strand.
GATATGCCATTTTACTTCCTTTGCTTAGTGTTTATTTTTAACTTGATATTACTTGCGACAAAAAAGTGAACCATTGACATTATCAATAAGTTTGCAATTTTTGAAATTGGATAATTCTGTGGATTTGTATTGTCCATTATCTTTGGCACAACTAGCTCTCAAAACACCATTTTCTACACGTATATCTTTACAACTTTTTCTATAAAGCTCTGGTGTTTGACACTCAAGTGAACCATGATCATTCGTAATATTTGCGCAATCATTAAATTTTAATAAATCTGTGGATTTATATTGTCCATCACGGGTTAAACAGGTAGCTTTTAGAATCCCATTCTCTACACTTATGTCTTGATAAGAGTCTTGATAACCCCCTGACGAAATCTGGTTAACCGATATTATTTGCCTGTAGGTGAGAAACCCTACTAACCAAATTAAAAGAGCTGCTCCGCCTCCAAATAAATAGTTTCTAACATTGCCAATTTTTGTAAATTGCGATTGGGAAGTTGTTACAGGTCGAGCATTATGTTGTTGCTTTTCCTGTTCTTCCTGCAAGATTCGATTGGCATCTGCCTCAGAAACTCCCTAAACATTTGCAAGTATTGCAAGCTGAAACTTTTCAATCTGAGTTAACTTAAGATCGGCCAGAAATTCTTGAACCCGTCCTCGATATGTTTGAAGAGCATCTGTTTTGCTGATGTCATTATTCGATCGCAGCTTTTCAGATAACGAAGTAGCACCAAAAGATGAAAGGTTAGGATTAGTTGAACTCTCCGTCAAACCTGTTTCCTTTTTAAGCAACACTGGAATGAGATGGTCTGATAGAGGTTCAACTTTTTCAAAATCAACAGGAATGAACTTTCGCGATCGCGTCGTTGCAGAAAAACTTGCCAGTTCAAATTGAATGGCGTTACAACCTAATGCAAACGCAACATCAATTGATTTACCATAACCCAAGCCATCGTAAAACCCCGTGGCAAATGCGATCGCCGCATCATCCCGTACAGCTTGTTTCATGCCAATAACAAAGTCAATATGCCGAACAATTGCCTTTGCCTGCACCTCTGCATAACAGGCGTTAAGCAGCACGCACTTGATGTGGGGAAACTGCTGGAACAGTCCAGAGAGTGCTTCAGCAGTCGCTGGCTTGGGTTTTCCATCTTGACCGACGAGCACTAATCCTGTCTGCCCTTCCCCATGCCCGGAAAAATGTACAATGTCGGGGTTTTCTTCCAGTAACGCTCGTCGCAGGTCTTGTGAATCGACTGCCCATTTCGAGACAAGCCCAAACCGATCGCACAGTTTCGATCGTTTCAAACCATCTTCTATTTTGCTAACCTCTTTATCCAAATCCAATCTGGGAGTTCCTGGAGGATTGGCAGAGAGAAACAGAATTTTCATAAGGGTAAGCGAGTATCGATAAAAAGTGAAACCATCAAGCGTTGCTGTCGCAGCATTTTCAAGCCACAAATTCCAGATATCGAGAAAGCGATCGCCACTCGAGCAACGCATCTTTCAAATTTGGTGAGGCGATCGGGATCGCTCAAGCGATTAATGAGAGGGTTTTCGAGTCAACAATTCCGTCTGCGGTTAAACTCTTTTTCTGCTGGAATTCTTTGACTGCCTTATCTGTCCCCAGTCCGAATACACCGTCAGTTGAAACAGCAAATCCTGCTTTTTTTAACGCTTCCTGAAGTTTGAGCACATCAGAACCTTCCATCATCGGTCGGCCAAAGCGTAAAATTCTGGGTTTTTCATCCCACGGTGCGATCTCAAAGCCCATCGCAGGCGATCGATTTAGGACATCTTCTGTTTGAGCTCCGTAATTACCATCTTCACCAATCGTTTCATTTGGATAGTTCTTGTTCCAGAGCTTTTGGATAGCTAACATGGCTGAACTACCGATCTCTTTAGTACCTTCACCTACATAATCAAAGTGAGGTTTGTCACCTTCCCCAAACCACTGCCAACCATATTTTTCTAGAAAAGGTTGCCAACCCTCGGGATCTTCGATATCTAACGCCAAACCACTTTGATGATTGCTTTGGCCTGGAGGAGCCACAACTGGATAACCACAGCCACTACCCCATCTGGAGAGCAGAAGTTGTTGGGCGATCGTTCGATAGGCTGAATTTACAAACAATTTGATGCCTCGCTCCTGAATTGCCTGCTGAAGTCCCTGTTTAGCAGGAGGTTGCAGGAAGGGAAAAGCTGCATCTTCAAGTTCCACATCCAGATCGTCAAAGCTAACCAGAGCATCCGGCAAGATGAGATTCATCTGGTGAATCAACTGCTGCGACAAGCCATTAACAACTGAGGTCGAGCAGCCCGGAGCATCCTGAAGCAAACCATTAAAACCAGCTCTGATGCTTTGCGATCGAGCTTCTCCTTCGTTGATTTCAAAGCAAGGTTCAAAGACATAATTTGGTGTTTTATTTGATGTATCTATGGTGGTATCGCTCATCGTATTCTCCAATTTTTAATCAAGTGAAATGAATCGTCCAACGATATAGTCTCGGGTTGCGCGGACTTCGTTTGAAAAGAAGCGATTTTAAGCTCCGAGTGAATTATCCGAAATCCGAGTTCCCAACCCCCTTGATTCTTTATAGTCTCGCGTTGCGCAGACTTCGTTTGAAAAGAAGCAATTTCAATCGCCCAGTGATAGAAAAGATAGCTTTTTTGATTTACAACCCCAATAATCGGCGGGATTCGGCTCCAACAATCCCATCGGCAGTCAGCCCTTTCTGCTGTGGGAACTGCTTTACGGCTCGGTCAGTTTCGTTGCCAAAGAATCCATCCGGTTCGATATTGATTCCTGCTTGCTTCAGAGCTTCTTGGAGGCGGCGAATATCCTCAGCTTGCATCCTTGGCTCAGCGAGTTTCAAAACTTGAACTGTCCCTTCCTCATAATTTAAGAAAGGTTGCCAAGCCTTGCCTAAAAACAGAGCTTGCTCCGCCAATCGCCTGCGTGTAAGTCCCAACCAGGCTTCACCGTTGACCTTATTCCATACAGGAAATCGATCGGCTGCTCCTGGATAATCTCCCTCGTTCAAAAGTTTCAAACAAATAGGGTGGAATTATTCGACGATCGCAGCTAGTTTGACCGAGAAATAGAGAAAGGTTTTTCCAGGTAATTTTGGGTTTTTAAGTAGTTCAGGAACTGAACCTACCAATCTTTTTTTGTGGCTCTCTGCTGAAAGCCCACGAAAAAAATCAATCTACTTTTTTTATAGTGCCAGATGATCGAGCTTGTCCTGTCTATCAAAAGATGTATTTATTAACAGGTTTAAATACTTACATATGGAATAAATATCGTACCAGCCAAAGCGAAAAAACTTGACGGCAAATGTTTTAGCTGAACAAAACAATAGCGTCTCGTTCGCCTAAATTTTATCGGAAAAATTTTACATAACTTTACAAAAACATCTGTGATTTAAGTTAAAAAACGTCAAAATTGAGCCTTGCTGTGCCATTCAAAAGCCGAAGGGCAAGCCACCGAGATGCAGGGCGTTCAATGGCTCAACCAGCAGGATGCTAAAGACGAGTGACACTAGCGCCCAGACAATCAAGAGATTCCGAATTAAAGCGGTATTGGCACGCCAGTAAGCTTGTTGTTTATCTTTATCCATTGGGGTGTTTGATGTTTTTCAACCTGTCTAACTCAACTCTATCTATAAAATGGCAGGAAAACACAAAACTAAGAGAACTGTTAAATTGATTGACCAAAAAAGCAATAAAAGCTGCAACAAACTCTTAAAAACTCTTTGGCTAAATGTATTGAGTTGGCTGTTGATATTTACCACCTGTTGACCCTCCCATAATTGCCAAATCCGATAAACCGTGTAGGTAATTCCAATAATTACCACTAAACTGGGAAACCAAATGCTACTTAAAAGTTGCTCAGTTACGATCTGAACGAGCAAAACTACTAAATAGAAACCCAAAATTTTTCGAGGTTCGGGATGGCGCAGCCAAACAAAGAAAGCAATGCTAGGTAATAGTAGTCCCACTACAATAGCCACCCAGATCCAAAATTGTATGAAGTTGGTTTGCCAGGTGTTATAGTCTATAACTGTCTTGACTGGAAATACACGATTCTCGATCAGCCAACCTATCAGCCAAATGAGCGGAGTGGCAAAGGTTACAAATGAAAACGTTGTTTTCCAGGTCAACGGTTTAGCGATCGATGAATTCATAATCTATAAGATTCTACATTGGGTAGAATTGCTAAAGTTGAAATTTTAAAAAAACCTTTTAACTAAATCGCAAGAATATTCAACTACTCCTTCTACATTAGAAAAATTTAGGAGTTCACCTACAAAATAGGTATTATTTATTCCTTGCAAACTTTCTAACTTGTCATAAAAATTATTTTTCATATCGGCAGGAGCTACATGGGGAAAATACTTCCATTGCGCAGAAGTATACTTTTCTTTTAATGTAGCTCCTATTTTCTTTAAATCTTCGATCGCTATTTTTTCAATATCTTGTTCTTCCTGCATCTCATCGGCAATCGCATAGAAAATATAGAGATTTATCTCTGGATATCTTTGATACCAGCACAGAATGTGACCCTGACGCTCGGGAGAAAAATTTGCAGGAAAATACCCTCTATCTTTTTTGGGCATATTCTCCACAACCCAAGCAAAAGTATAGTATTTGTTATATTTAATTTTGGAGAACAATTCCTGCTCATCAGGTGTAGCATCCAGAAAACCTAAAGAGTTGTCTAGAGGACACGCCAGAATAATTTTGTCAAACTCAAAAACTTTTTCTTGAGTCTGAACTTGTATTTTTTCATTTGTTTTTATATTTGTTATCTGTTGTTGATAACGAACATCAAATTGTTCTGCAAGTTTTTGCCAAACAGTAGCATACCCCTCGGAAATTATAGAATAATTTTGCCTGATAATTGCTAACAAAAAATCAAACCTTAAATATTTAAAATAATACGCTGTTGGCACTCGATCGAAATAGCCATATCCATAAGGAGCGCAAACTATATTTGAAAAATTTTCAAATATATCTAAATTATTTTGCATACAAAAGTATTTAAAAGGTTGATATAGTTCGCTAGAAATATTTTTAAATCCAGGACTAAAAATATTTCTATGCTTCAAATACAAATATGGTAGATATACAAACACTTGCCACAGAAATTTGATTTTTTCTGATTTATTCATAAGCTCTATTTCCTCTCCGTTGTTATTTAAAAAAATTCTACTCGTCTGGAGAGAGATCGTCTTTACTTCTAATTTTTTAATAATCTCGATAGTTCTTTTATAACTATGATTGATAGCTACTGCTCCCAGCTCGAAGTTACGATCTTGATAGTAAAAAGTATGACATTTCCCACCGGCACTTGCTTCTTTTTCTAGGACAGTAATATTTTTGTATCCTTTCTTTCTTAAAGCCCAAGCTGCACTAAGTCCTGCCGCACCGGCACCAATAACTCCAATTCTCGTGTTAGTGTTCAACATATTTGTCGCGTCCATTTTTTGTTTCAAAAAAGTATACATCTGGATTGTTAGTTGTGTTTTTTTACGCCAACTTATTGAAAAATTAGAGGGAGCATTTCAAATGTGTAAATTCATGATTTTGTAGTGCTAGCCGGATTCGCGTACCGTGAAAGGCATTTGATTAAATAAACCGATCGCACCAAGTACCCAACAGCCACCCGCGAGCGAACCGCAAGATACTAAGCATCAATCACCACCTTGGCGATCGGATTAGCGATACAGGTTAAAACAAATCCCCCCGAGCGATCGCTTTCAGGGAGTCCATCAGGCTCTTTTTCATAATTTACTTCTCCAGAAATAAGTTTCTGCTTGCAAGTTCCGCAAACTCCCATCCGGCAACCGCTCTTAAGCGAGATAGATTCTTGTTCTGCCAGTTCCAAAATTGATTCTTCCCCATCGCAAACTATCTCTTTCCCCGACTTGGCAAACACCACAGTTGCTTGCGAAGATGTCGGAGTTGGGGAAGGTTCTTTAGCAGAAACATCCTGTGAAGCCGATCGCTCTGTTTCTACCTTTGTAGAAGTTTCTCCCGATCCGGTAGCTTCTGGTTGCTGTTTCTCCTTATGCGACGAACCAAAACTTTCTTGATAGTAGTTCTGCATTGGGAACTCAAGCTTTTCTAACATAGTTTTAACCGCTTCCATGAAATTATCCGGTCCGCAGGCGTAAACTGTGCGCTCTCGAAAATCAGGCGCTGCGCTAGTCAGCATAAATTCATTAAATCGACCGCTGTAACCCAGCCAAGCTTCCCCCGCTCCTAACTGAGTAATAGTAATGGCTAACTTAAAATTAGGATATCTTGCCGCCATTAACTCCAACTCTTCTCGAAAAATGATATCGCCAGGAGTGCGAGCGCTATAAATAAAGCAAACATCCACATCAGATGCCGTATCGCAAATCCACCGAGACATTGACATCACCGGCGTAATCCCGCTACCCGCAGCAACGAGCAAGAATTTCCGAGAAGGATTGGCAAAACAGGTAAAATTTCCCATCGGGCCGCTCAGTTTTATTTCGCTGCCAATTTCAATGTTATCGTGCAACCAATTAGAAACCAAACCGTCAGGAATTCGCTTCACAGTAATTTCTAAAGTATGGGGGCGTGAAGGAGGGGAAGAAATGGAATAGGAACGCATCACTTGTTGTCCGTTTATTTGCAAATCGAGCGTGATAAACTGCCCCGGTTGGTAAGTGAAAAGTACGGGCGGTTCTGCTACAAAGCGAAAAGTTTTTACATCCTTTGTTTGAGCGATCGCTTGCACGCAGCTAACGCTCAAGTTCCCTTCCGTCCAACGATTGATAGATTTGGGATCGATCGCAGCCAGCGGCATATATTTGCTGGGAGAAACGGAGAGACTCCCAGCCAAAGCCGCCAGTATATTATCTGCTTCTTCTGGTGCAATCCGATACTTGCGTTTTAAGGCTCGAATTTGCTTGCTTTTCTTCTGGAACGCTTGCTCTACAGACATCCCGCTTTCTACTAACTCTAAAAGTAGTAAATTGAGGTCGTGACAATAATTAGAAATCCTTAACTGGTTTTCGCGATTTCGATTTCTCGGTCGATCGGGGTTTAGCAAATTTGGATTTTCAACTCCCAACTCTGTCAAAATTGTATAATGTTCTGACTCATCAATATCTAGTTTTTGACGCAAATCTTGCAGGATTTCCAAACTACTAGCAGCGTTCGTATTGCCAGCTTCTAAAGCTTCTTGCAAAACACCTTTATAGACTTGCAATTTTTCCTGCTGATTAGCATTAGGTAGAACTTTCGCTAACACGTAAATTTCATCGGATTTTAAATTATCTAACGATCGACCTTCGAGAAATTGGGAAAAATCTAGGCTCATCTTTTGCAGTTGGCGGCGTAATTTATCTGCAAGGCTTTCCCTCGTATACTTTTCGGCGCTGCGACCCCAAGTTCGGTAAAGCCACAGAGTGCTGGCGAGAATTATTAAGGCATTAAATGCTAGTTGTACGGGTGCGGGGAATCGGGTAATTTCCGGGCGACCTCCATAAATAAAGAAGATGTTGAAAGAGACAAACGTACATATTGAAAATACTTTGTGCAATACTTCCGATCGATCGATATCGGGATTTTTCTTTTTTAAATAAGCTCTGTAACCTTTTTCTAGTCGGCTGCAAATTGCGTAACTAACGACTACCCCAAAAGCCAGAGTAAGGGGAGCAGCAATAATTTTTGGGATGGGAATCGCGCGATCGCCGATGTAAAAACCTGGCTCAAAAAGGGAAGCTAACTGACTTGTTTCGTGGCTCCAAACTCCCGAATAGTAATAATCAAAATTGCCAGCGTACAAGAAGTAATAAATAAAGTAAGTTGTCACCAATCCTAAATAGCCGTATTGGATTAATTTCCGACCGGGTTGGGTAAAACTGTCCCAATAAGTACGTTCGGCATCAATATCCAAGCAGGGGGATATGCAATTGATACAAGCACTTTTTTCTTCACCTGTCGTTTCATCTACGGTGCGGCACATGGACTGGGTAATGCTTTTTGCTGGAGCTTTGTGGGCTTCGCTACCTAACAATCCTCTCGGCCCGGTAAAGATTATTTGAACTATATTAAAAGGGCAAACATAATGACACCAACTGCGACCGCCGTACAAGAAAACCATTGCGATCGCCAAAGCAATTGTGAGGAGGAGAAACTGAGCTAAAACAAGCCTTTCTGAATTGACAAAGAGAATTCTGGTATTTAATCCGACAAAGAAAAAACTAAATTGGAGATAGAGATGATTTTTGGTCAGCCAGCTATTTTCCTCGATATTAAGTTTTGGCTGCAAACCCAAGGCGCGGGGAATCTGCGACAGAAAATAAAGAGGACAAATCCGCCGCCAAGTTTCATGACCTAAAACTAAAACGATCGCAATCGCACTCGGTATTACCATACCCCAAAAAATCCTGTTTCCCATTGGGTATGATGCTTCTACATCAAGGCATTTTCCTTGCACTAGCACGCATTCATTAACATCTTGAAAAGGAGCGATCGGGTTATTTGGATCTGTGAAATCTGCGGAAATTGGGTCGTAAAATAAAGAGGCGATTAAGATTAACCAACCGATGACTAGCAGCCATCTGACGGAATGCATAGTTTGTTCTGAAACTTTACTCAGCATTTGTTTGACTCCTGCTAAATTATGGTACTAACAAGGATTTTTGATTCAAAATGTTTCGGCGATCGACATTTTCCAAAGGTTGGTTTTTCTCCGAGTATCGCAATGCTTACCGAAGCTTTTTAGGACAAAGTTTACTCAGCCACGATCGCCAAGTTAGATTTGCCTGCTACAGGTAAATGTTCTTTACTACAGTCAATCAGAGAGGAGATTGTATGATTAACAAGTGTCTCCATTGTCTCCCGACTAATTGACGGTTTAGAGAACACAAAATTCAAAGTCATTTTGTCATTAAAAGTTGTCGCAGCAGCAACAAAAACACCCCCAACCGCCGCCAATCCTGCAACAAAACTGATTTCCTTTAGTTGAAAATCCCCGTAAACACTGGGAATATTAACTCGACCAACATTGCTGAGAGCGACTGTTGAGGGTGCGCGATCGCAATTTTTGAGCGACAACTCAGTCAAATTTTTTAACATCAAAAACGGGACAAAAATATCCCTGGACTTTAATCCGCTTTCCAATTGTTTTCTCACATCCCGTGCTAAATCCCAAAATGACGATCGAGGTTTCAAAATATGAAATGATGTCACACCGCTAGCCAGCATACCCAGATTTTCGGGATGAATAACTGGTGACAAGCGTCTCCTTAAATCAATAAACGACTGACAGCTAACGCCCAGATCTCTTTCATTTCCGTTTGCGATATTTTTCTTGACTGCAAACATCATTGCCGCACATATAGCCGCTTGCACCGTTGTCTTTTCCTGCTGGCAACGATCGACAATTTGTTGAGTTAATGTTTCGTCGAATTGTCTTATAATCCACCCGCAATGACGGGATTCAACAGGTACAAACTTTTCAAACTCCAATGTTTCCGGGCGATACCAAAGCTCCTTGAACTTCAACCGCAACAAAAATAACATAATATTCAACTTCCCTCTCAACCCGTTAATCGAAGCAGGTATTAAATCGTAAAGCGATGGCAGCGGTTTCAAGCTATTTCCTAAGTTCAGCGGCTCGCCCGATGCAATTTTATGGCAATATGTCAAGATTTCTGATTGCAGTTGGATGCTGGATAAGCCATCTGTTATCGCATGGTGAATTGTGGCAATCAAATAACTAATTTTCGCATCTTTTTGAGGAGGAATGAATGCAAAACGCGCCAAATATTTAGTGCGATCGATTTCGGAATTTAACTCTTCTAAAACGACCTGGTTCCAATCGCGATCGGGCAGAACACGCAAAGGAATTTTTTCTGTTCCTTCAGTTTCAAAACGGAGACTATCTAATTCACCAACAATGCGAGAATTAAGACGGGGGTGGCGGGACTGAACCAAGTCGAGAGCTTTTCTCACAATTTCTTCAGTCAAGGGCCCGCTAATGCGGCTCATTATCACTACATTGTAAGACCCCGAATAGCGATTCATAATTTCCATCGCTTGTTCTACAGAGACAAGTTCTCTGTTTTCCAGACTATTCTCAGGTTTTGAAGGATTGTAAGTTGCCATTGTTAATTTTCCCTTTTTTGGTTGGCAAGGATTTGACAGGGCGATCGCACCGTCAGCTTGCGGCGTTTAATCTAAACTCAGTTCAATTGGGTGTAAGAGGATGTCATGGAAAGCAATAAGTCCGCCTTCTCTTACGAGAGATGAGTACAGTAAGAAATCGGATTTGACCGCTTCATAATAATGGTCTTATTGGGATAGCGTAACATTGGAAAAATAGACAGCGATGCTCCCTCCTGAATGATGCCAAGTAACTCAAAACCGTGTTGTTCGTAGAAGGAGATTGTTGCCGCATTTGAGGATTCGAGATAGGCGAGTTGGTGGCGGCGATCGCACTCCCTTAATGTATGCTGCATCAGGGCCGAACCATAGCCTTTGCCCTGTTGAGTTGGATCTACACCGAGTAATGCTAAATACCAATGCGGCTCATTTGGGTGATAATTTCCCATCTGTTCAAATACCGCAAATAGCTCTGCTCGATCGGCTTGGCTAATGGTTTGCTCAAAGAAGGCAATCAGTGGCTCTTCATCTATTCCAACTCCTGGCGGAAACCAAAGTGCTGCACCAGCTTGATTATCAACAGAGTAGGCCGTACCGCATTCAAAAGCTTTACCTGCAAATGTCCTGACTAAATTAGGGAAATAAGTCAGGTACTGATGGGAATTGGGATACATCCAACGCATAGCAGGGTCTGTGCTAAATGCAAGTACGAGTGCATCAACAATTCGATCGGCATCGTCTTTCGTTACATTCTTGATGGTTTTGGTGGTTTCGATCGTCTGGTTAGTCATAGATTTACTTCGTCAATGTGTATTGTGGTAAAACGTATCGAATTCAAGGTTTGTCTTGTGGAGGAAAAAAGTTGGGTTTCAAGCAAACATTCTCCATGTGTCGGTGAAACACTTCGGTAGCAGACGCAGAGATAGGCGGAACAATTCTGCCCCAATCAGCAGGAACCATCCGACCAGCTTTTGCTTCTCGTTCGATGTGTTGCATGAACTGAGATGAAGCTGTATGGTGATCGACAATTGACACGCCTTGCTGCGCGAAGGAATGAAGCACCGCCGTATTTAGTACCACCAAAGCCAGATCTTTCCACAAAGAAAGTTTAGAGCGAGTATCCAACCCCATTTTTTCGGCAACGATCGGCAATAAGTTGTAACGCTGCACATCTCCCAAGTTGCGGGCACCGATTTCCGTACACATATACCAGCCGCTGAAGGGTGCCGCTGGGTAAGACAAACCACCAATTTCTAAACGCCAGTCTGAAACGGCTGGTAAGGCGTGCCACTTCAACCCTAAATCGGCAAACCAAGGGTAGTCAGGATGGCTAAGTGGCACTTCCAAAATTGCCTGAGATGGAATCTCAAACCATTGAGGGGGCTGCTCTGGCATCTGAATAACCAAAGGTAATACATCAAATTGAGTTCCTTTACCTTGCCAACCAAAACGCTGGCAAATCTCGGTGAATTCGCAGTGTTCTGGATCGCCGACAACTGAGCCATCTGCCTGACGGTATCCAGCGTAGCGAATCAGTTGCGGGTTCCAAATACGGATGCCCTTTTTGCCCGGTTGTTGGGGGGCAAAAATACTAATGTGAGGGCGAATATTGCCATTATTCGTTGCTAACTCAATGTGTTCGACGAGGGCGGCAAAAACCTCTTCGGCTGTGGTCAGATGGCGCAAGTCACGGACATTTAGGGACTGCCAGAAGATTCTGCCAATGCAATTTGCGCTGTTTCGCCAAGCTACTTTGGCTCCGCAGGCAAGTTCTTCTGGAGTTTGCCAGTAGGTTCGCGATCGTCTATATTCCTGATAGATATCTGATAGTCGTGCTTCGACGTGTGATTCTGGTAGATATTGTTCTCGATAAAACAGTTGGAGGTAGTCGCTTGCTTCTAACAGCAAATTTGGCAAAGATTCTAAGTAACTGAGATCGTACATAGTGACTGATGCCTTCTTTAGAAACAGTTTTTCAAGGCAACTTGTGCGGCTGCTGCCACAGCTAGTTCGATGACTTGTGGCTCTGGCTCGCAGATTTCCGATCGAAAAAAGACAAGAATTGCGATCGCTCGATCGTTCGCGAGAATTGGTACTCCCAATCCAGTTTTGATCCCGAACGCCTTGGCAATGTAATGTCGTAAAAAGTAAGTTTCTGAGCCAGCAGAGGCATCTAACATCCATTCGGGCTGCTGTGATGACAAAACCCGCCCTGGTAAGCCAACACCAGGAGACAAGATAAAATCTTCGCTACACAACCGGAATTTCTCCAAGTCAGACACTCGATCGATGCTTCTTTTCGGGTTAACGTACCAAGCTGGGCTAAGCTCTAAAATCGTGCTCTCTTGTTTGGGCATCCAAGCTTCTGCATAATCCCAGTTGATGCTTTCGCAGATAGTACGAAGTGCGGCAGCAAGCACGGCATCAAGCTCTGTCATTTTACCGATCGATCGAGCCAGTGTTTGCAACAGTTTAATTTTTGTTTCTGCTTGTTTTGTGTCGAGCATAATCTTGAAAATTTTGAGAAATGTTGGACTTTGCGAGTGAATCAATGCGGTTGGATTGCCAATTGAAGACTAATGCCGTACAAGGCAGTGTTTAGCTGTCAATTCAAATCCTCGGCTCTACTTTCAAAATGGCATTGTTTTGGGCAAAGACAGCACTGGGTTCGGTGAGGAAGAATCCGCAGAGGCTGGCGCAGATCAGCGCTACTACGCCCATTGTCGAGAACAGTGTCCCAGTATTTGTGAAGTTATAAACCGTTAGATAAACTACACCGCCGACATTGCCGTAAGCTCCAACAGTACCCGCAATCTGACCTGTAATTTCCGGCTTAATTAGAGGTACTAAGCTGAAGGTGGCACCTGCCGCAGCTTGGACAAAGTAAGCACAAAATAGCGTCACTGCGATCGCAATTGGTAACGACCAATGACTGTTAATTGTACTCATTAATAAAAAGCCGACTCCAATACCCACCGTCAGCAGCGTCATCGTCCATTTGCGACTGCCGCACTTATCGGATATCAGTCCCCCACTCGGTCTAGAAACTAGGTTTAAAAAAGGATAGCTAATGGCGGCGATCGCGCCTGCCGCAACCCGATTTAGGGCAAAAGTTTGTTCAAAGAACATGGGCAGAATTGAGAATACGGCTAACTGAGCGCCAAAATTGGTCAGGTAGGTAAAACTCAGTAAAGCAACTTGACGAAACTGATAGCGTTGTGCGGATGGATAGGTTTTACTACTTTTGAGAAAATTCGAGTCGAGCGGATTCAAAGAACCCACAACTTCTCGATTTACCTCCCAGGATTTATAGGTTTGCAAGATGAATAATCCTGCCAGAAATCCCCAGCACAATAGCTCTTGCCAGCCTTGCAAAAAATGAATCTGCGGCTGTGCGAGAGGAAAGGTAAGCAAGCCCAATGACAGCAACATCCCCAAGTCCAGTGCAGTCATTGCCCAAAAACTGTTAGCGGAGGTGACGGGCATCCCCCCATCTCGTTGAGGTCGCTGATAGACTTTACCGGGCGGAGTATCTGCAACGCTTTTGAAGTAGACAAAACCATAGAGCGCACAGATGATTCCGGTCAACAGAATTGCCAATCTCCAGTTAACTGCACCACTTGATAAAAAAGTTGCGGCAACGGCTACAGCAGGTAATGTAAATTGAGCGGCAGCGGCTCCAAAGTTGCCCCAGCCTCCATAAATCCCTTGAGCAAAACCAATTTCTTGAGGGGGGAACCACTCGGCTACCATGCGAACTCCGACGACAAATCCCGCCCCCATAATCCCGGTAACTAAACTGCTCCAGACTAATTGGTTGAAGGTGGTGGCGGTGGCGGCGATCGAGCAGGGTACGAGTGCCAACACGAGCAATGCTGAGAAAACAAGTCTCGGACCGAAGCGATCGAGAAGTATGCCGATCGCAATTCGCGCGGGAATTGTCAAGGCTAGATTGCAAATTGCTAAAACTTTGAGTTGTTCGGTGGTTAACCTTAAATCCTGCTGAATTGTTGTGGCTAGCGGAGCCATGTTAAACCACACGACAAATGTGAGAAAGAATGCAAACCAGGTTAAGTGAAGAATGCGGTAGCGATCGCGAAATGACCATAATCTTTGAAGCATGATAAATCTCCTTGTCGGCGCTCAACCCGTTAGTAATAGAAAGTAATATTCTGACTGCATCTATCAGCCCAATTAGAGTGGAGTAGCTGTAGCTATCTAATTAAAACTATGAGTTGTTCAAGAGTTTAGGTAGACTGGCCTTGCCACTCTAAAAGTACGGAGCGACACTGAAGACAAGTTAAATCTTGAAGTAAGGTGCAAATGCCTTCCGATGTAGCGGGATAGGTAACGGCTAAAAAGTCAGGATTCACCGCTACTTTTGGGTCTATTTCTGCTACAAAACCGTAGAGTTGTTGGTTGGAGAACGCACTATTAATCGGCCAACCGCTAGAGTTGAGAGGAGTAAGGTGTGCGATCGCCTCCTCTGTCACGCCTAATTCTTTTTCCAAAATTTTCCGTGCTGCCATTTCTGACGTTTGCCCAGCATTCACCTGCCCGCCGGGAAAATCTAGTGTCGGTTTTCCCAATCCAGGGCGATAATTCAGCATGGGAAACAGTATTTTACCGTCATGAATTGTCAATATTACCACCGAATCTGTATGTTCGATCCGCCAATAATCATGAATTTGCTGGCGATCGTCTTGTATGTGTTCGCCGATTAATGCGAACCAAGGAGAACGTATTTCCACAAAGCGGTCTAGGGTTTTCCAATGCTGTTGGCGAGTTTCATCCATAATCCATAATATCGATCTGTACGATTGTCTGGTATTTACGGTAGAGGTTGTCCAGCTATTGATTTTTAACTCAAAACTCTAATTGAGTTGATGCCAAGAATGGTCAGTGATGAGTGTAGGAACGTTCAAACCTAGTTTTGACCATTCTCAGATATAACTGCTAAAGAAACTGCCCCTAAAGAACCCAATTCTGCCGCTATTTGCATCCCAAAATCGTCTGGAACTAGGGCTAAACAGAAGAGAGCGATCGCAATTTTCCAAAAACTAAAAAAGGCTAACTAGCTATTTTTTAGTTCGTCAAACTCACGTTAAAAGAGGCTCCACGCTATGAGAATAAGTGAGTACCCCAATTCCTCCCCACTGTCCCCAGCCTCGATCGTCATTTGGCTCGGTAAACGTAACGTTTTGGTAATGGGGCGAGATTTGCTTCCACAGCTTTTCGACTTCGCACGCAGATACTTGTGGGTGTAAGAGTATGTCATGGAAAGCAATAAGTCCGCCTTCTCTTACGAGAGATGAGTACAGTAAGAAATCGGATTTGACCCCTTCATACCTGTGATCGGCATCGATCGCGAGAAAGTCGATCGGGCGACCTTTTAACAATGCCTCAAGCTCGAGGCGTGTCTCTGGAAGATGGGAATCTTTTCTTAAAAAATGAAGTGATTGCTGTTCGCGTCCGTAGGTTCGATATACCTCCATTGTTTCTTCAGAAAAACCTCCTCCAAAGTCACCTCCCGGAAGATCGATGCTGACGATAAGAGCATCCGGTTGAGCGAGTTGGCACCAAAGCCAGAAACACCCTCCTTTGCAAGTGCCGACTTCTACAACAACCATTAGCTTCTGATTCTTGACCAGATCGATCAGGTTAGCGAGTTCGGAAAGCTTCTGGTAAGCTCCCTTAAAAATTGCGATCTCAGCAAGTTTTTTGGAGTCATATAATTTGGGATCGAGGTGAATGGGGAAATGCTCAGGAGCAAGTTGCCGTTCGGAGGTGAAAAGAGCATCGGTAGAAGTATTCATTGCGTTCACCTTTATCGAGGTTCAGGGACATTTAACAAGTTTGAGTTTGTCTCATTTTTCACAAAGGGTAGATGAGATATTGCAACTGTTTTTTCTGATTACAGACCTGTCTTTCTTTAATGTGGGACTCGTGCAGCTTTTCCTTGCAGCACAGCTAAATCTTCCTCATCTAGTTCTGTTGGTATCCCACTGCGAATCAGTTCGGCAAATTCTTCATTTGGCACCATAACCGTCAGGGTATACAAGCGATTTTTACCCGTGTTTTCGATTGCATGAATGCCAGTTGGAGGCACCAAAAGACTATCACCTTCCTGAATTGATATTGTCTTGCCATCGCAAGTTGCGCGCCCTTCTCCTTTGAGAATAAAAAACATTTCTGTCGCGTACATATGTCGGTTGGGAGGTGTTTTGCCGCCGACATCGAAAATTTCGACGCAGCAGGTAAATGAGACTTTATCTTTGAGCGGATCGAAGGCGATCGCTAACTTATTGCTGGAATCAGGACCGATCCGATAAGCTTGGTATTCTTGGGGAGATTTGGCAATGGGAATCATGCAGCGAGAGTCGGTGATTATCATTTTTGATTTCCTCCTATTTTGTGCTTGAATCGAGCTCGTTCGATTAGCTTGGAATTATCCCATGAGAACAGCTAGTTGCGATCGAGAAATAGAGAAGGGATTTTGCAGGTACTTTTTGACGAGTAATTGCTGTTGGGGAACTGAAACTTGAGTTAATGGGGATTCACTTTTTGAATCTTTTCGATCGCTTGTATTGTTCATGATGTTTCTCCTCGTGTGAGAGATTTGGCAATTTGGCAAGTCGATTGTCTTTAAGAATAAAACGTTCGAGTCGCCAAGTAAATATTGCCGCGATAAATTAATTTGCAAGTAAACCTCTTGGCTGGGGACTCAGTAGTTTGAGATTTCGGAGTTACTTGATAAGTTACGCCGGAAATCTTTTGCCCAAAGGTTGGCTCTGGCATTTCAACAGTTTCACCTTGGGGATTTACTTGATAAGTTACACCGCGATAGCACAAGGTGTAAGGCTTTTCTCGGGGAGCTGAATGATAGTTGGAAGCTTTGATAGTTTCGCGATCGTAGGTGGCGCCGCGGTAAATGAGTTTTGTGGGTGGGTTCATAAGTTTGACCTAATTCTTATTTGATAATTAAACAAATTTTAGAGGTCGATCTGCATCTATCTATGAGATGAGGTAAACTATTTCTTTCTCTATCTTTTGAGGTAATAATCTATTCTTTTGCATTCAATTTTTTAAATAAATTGTAATGTTTTCAGACAGAAACAAATTAACAGCAGATTTCAAGATGGTGAAGTATCTCAGAAACCTTGTTTCTGGGAGACATCACGTAAAAAATGCTGTAAATAAGCTTGTATTCGGGTGCGATCGCGCCAAGAAGCACGACTCATCATTGGTAAGATCGATCGCTTAACATCGTTACTTACTCACCATCACGAGTGCCTCTCGATTCTGTGCAATCTTGGGTAATTTGCTGCCAATAATAGATTGCATCACCTGCGGATTTAAACCAACCATCGAATCACCTAACTCAAATGTTTGATATCCTGCTGGAAAAATGAACAGGAAACTAACGGGTTCATTTCCGATTGCCTCTGACCAATGCGGCGAGCCAGCCGGAAGGAAAGAAATCATGCCCGGTTCCAAGACTTCTTCGTGAAGTTGACCTTTGCGATCGATGAGAACGGTTTTTGCTTTTCCAGCAATCAAAAGCTGTTCTTCCCAAGTGTCGTGCCAATGTGGCGAGCGAGCTGCACCTGGTTTGAGATCGACTAAAGCTGAATCAGTTTCAGCAATCGCCAAGTCTTTCTTTTTACAATAAGAAATAACTCCCCCACTGTAATTGTGGACATCAACTTGTCTGGGTTTACAAGCAAAATTGAGCGGTTCAGTTGAGCCAGCAGCAGCTAAAATTATTGGTTGTTTTGGGGTTGAGTCAGAATTGTTTGATAAGGCATCGGGATTGTTCAAACGATCGCGTTGAGCGAGTTCAACCTGGGCGCGGTTGATTGCATTTAACTTTTCAGGATGGCTGAGACTTTGAGCGATCGATGCGCTGGAACGACCTAACACAAACAGTGCTATGCCAATTACAATAAAGCAGGCATAGGGTATTAGTTTTTTGAGTCCCATAATTCCTCCAACAAAGTAGTACAGTCACAGCTTTTCAAGCTGGCCGACAAATCTAGCGTTCAGCTAGAAAACATCATTTT
Organism: Microcoleus sp. BM001215392; assembly: GCF_036700185.1. Classification (NCBI taxonomy): domain Bacteria; kingdom Bacillati; phylum Cyanobacteriota; class Cyanophyceae; order Oscillatoriales; family Microcoleaceae; genus Microcoleus; species Microcoleus sp. BM001215392. Next base: position 18,851 of record NZ_JAUBOJ010000029.1, read on the forward strand.
GCAACCAATTAACAGCAAGATGGTGGCAAACATTTTCTTCAGCAAAACATCCGGTACGCCAAGAGCTAACTTGGCTCCTAACACACTTCCCAAACAGAATCCCACACACAAAATAATTGCCACCTTCAAGTTTACATATCCTTGTTGGTAGTAAGTCCAAGCTCCCATCAAACCAATTGGTGGAACTAGCAATGCTAATGTTGTCCCTTGAGCGATATGCTGGGAAAAACCCAATAAGTAAATCAGCCCTGGTGTAATCAACGAACCTCCACCAATACCGAGCAACCCACTTAAAGTTCCGGTAATCCAGCCTAAGAACAAACAAAGTAAAGCTTGTATTAACATGATAGTTTCTCTCTCTGCTTTTGATTCAGGATTTTTTTGCCAACAATTACAACTCGATCGTCTTTGCAGCGATCCAAAATTAATCCACCCCCAGCTTGTTCGCCCCGGATCTCAGTTTCGCGTCCCATTTGTTGAAACACTTCCACAACTCTTGTTGGCAGAAGCGCTTTCTCATCTTCAGGAATTCGTTTACCTAAAAAACCAAAGTTACCGCACATGATTTGCCCTATGTAAGTTGGATGTAAGTTGGAATTGCCGTCAATCGATTTTGGATGGTTCGTAGTGTGGACTTTAATCCGCCGATCGGGTTCTAAAAATCCTGCAAAAGTTAACATGGTTCGTAGTGTGGACTTTAGTCCGCTCCCAGATTGCGGACTAAAGTCCACACTACGAACACGATATGAAGCCTACGTTCATCGTGTTTCTCCTTATGTGAGAGATTGTGTTAGTTTGCTGGTCAATTTTCTTTCAGACAAAACCGTTTGATTCACGCAGTAAGTCTGACCGCGATAAATCAATGGGCGAGTCAATCTTTGAACGGGAACTTCAGCAGTTTCACCTTGGGGATTTACTTGATAAGTGACACCGCGATAGCACAAGGTGTAAGGCGTTTCTCGGGGAACTGAATGATAGTTGGCATCTTTCAGAGTTTCGCGATCGTAGGAGGCGCCGCGATAAGTGAGTTGGCTTTGTGGTTTCATAAATTTGACCTCATTCTTTTTTCATCGAAGTTTAATCCTCAATCACCCATTGGCAGTAACGTTGGGAATTTTCATCAGTTAACCAGCGAGCAACTAAACGATGTTTGCGATTCTTGGCAACCGATACTGCTACTGGGTCTACTAGCGATCGAGCCTCACCTGTTACAATCTTTGCGTTTGTTAGTAAGGTAACAGGCATTTTTTGAGTTCTTCTCAAGCTATGTTCGGGAGAAGCAAGTATTCTCCCAGCCCCAGCTTTGCGGTATTGTGGCGAGTTGTTAAAGTAACTAACGATTTGGTCGGCCATTTTGTGTTTCTCCTTTGCTGTTTTTGTGAATGCGCGATCGAGCGATGTTTGCTGCTGTTCGTATTGCATTCATTTGCATTCATTAAGGGGAGATTAGCTGCGATCGAGACTTGGCAAGGAAAGCGATCTGTCTTGAGGTAAATAGCTTTCAGTGCGAATCACTTGAAGGTTCCTCAAGTTCGTATTTCTCTCCCTACATCCACCAACATATCCGACTGCTACGCTTGATTTCTGGCGTTTTATTTGATACTTGATTCTCTGAGCGAGCCACTGGCATTGTCTTGACGTTTAAGACATTTTCCCAAAAAATACCAGAAGTCGTTTCTGCACTTGCTGCAACAGGTTTCAGTTGTTTTTCAACAAGCCTAAATGAGTTGGATCTGTTTCCGGCGGGGGTTTTCAGCCTAATTGAAGTAGTCATTTTACACCTCATTGGTTGAAAGTTTATGATTCGCTTGAACTTTTTTTATTAAAGATTATTCAGAGAACGATCGACCTCTATCTATGAGAATAGTTCACAACTATTTCATTAGACTTATGCGAATTATTCTTGGATAAAATACATTAATTCTCCCTTATTTCATGCCAATATTATGCCAATAATATTGGCATTTTTTTGAATTTCAACAGCTTTGATAGCTCAACCTGTCGATTCATAAGATAAGCTGCGATCCTGCTATTTCATGAGATAAACCTCCTTTTTTAAGCTAATATAAAAATCGACAAATCTCTCATTGGAACTGAGTTTATTTCCAGATTGGGGCTTTTAAACTCTTTTTGGGTAGCACCTAAATCATTCTTTTGGTAGAGGACTGAGCCAGTAATAAATTTAGGAAAATTGAAGCATTAGGCTCAGCAAAGTTGTTTGACTTTAGGTTACTCGTTTCGCAATTGTTTTACTAGAAAAGATCGAGGAGTTAAGGAGAAACTTAAGTTTTTGAAGTTAACCAGATCCGGGAAACATCCTTACTGTGCTTTTTTCAAGCTGCAAGAAAGTCTCAGCACCATTAGTGGCTAACTCCCTTAAGATCGAGAAATTTTCCTTATCTCCTATATCTTCTGTAAAGTTCAGATTTGACATTTTCATAGATATAACCCAGTATAGATGTCTTGTGAATTTGCATTGAGGTAGGGCTTGTTACAGTCAATTCCTAGTTGAGAAAACTGCTGCAAGATGGATGCAACCCGACTTTCTGGAGAGTCCTTCCCTTTTTGCCAAGCGTCTAGCAAACCGTTAGCAACAATTTGACAGCGATTCATCCCAAAGCTTTCTGTGGCAGCAAATTTGCGATCGGGTTCTTCTGCTAAAGCAAGTCCCGGTGCCAGTAACTTTGCGAATAAGGGAACTTGCTGGTAAAAATGCGAGTGGTTTTCTGCATAAACGGTTTCAACAATTTGCCGGACTATTTCATAGTTATTGCGATCGAAGTAAAGAACCGCCGCATCGTAGCGTCCGTAGCTAGATGGGTTGTATAAAGCCTTAAAAGTGAAGGGAATTCCTACTTTGTTCAACTGTCGCGCGATCGCACTCACGATCGCGATCGCACCTTCAGGACTCAAATTAAAGTAAATTCGCACTGTACGAACGTTTAAATTGCTGCTATTTTCCGAACCGGCATTACCCACCGCCACATAAAATCCGTTTTGAATTAAGTTACGGGGCATTCGGATGGCAACTGAGTCACCGACAGTAGCAGTAACTTGAGTGGGTTGGAGATGGCAAGTGCGATCGATATGCAAAATTAAACTCCCCTTTTTCACGGCTAGACTACCATCGCATTCTTGCTTCAGCACAAACCAACCTGGGTCAAAATAGCCTTCTCCACAATTACTCTCGTGCAAGCGTTTGTAGAATTCCAGATTTACTCCGAGGTAGGTGTTATTTTCCAGATTTTGATAAACTGCCAAGTCAACCGAATTATCATCTGATGCCAGAACAGTTCGCAGGGAAGCGTTGTAATAGATGCCGTAGAGAAAACTCCGCAATTGCAGGTTCAGATACATATTTTGAACATCCGAAGGCATTTGCTTGAAGCGCTCTACTACCTGACGCGAAAATTTTAAAGGTTTATAATCTGGATGGCTAATACAAAATTCAGATTCAATCCGAACGTTGTTCGCGATGTCTTGAAAAGTATCCAGCAGTGGCTCGATCGAATCTGCTGGTAGTTGACTTAGAGGAGGATTCAATAGTTGCATATACAGGACTACCTTCAAAACGCGAACTCATATCGCATCCGATCGAGCTTAACTTATTGCGGTCAATCGGCCGGACTCGATATCGCTTGTTCAAATGATTCTTCAAATTCTTAAAAACTAATTGCTTTTCCGATTAAAAAGCAAGTATTGATGAAATTTTAGAGTCATTGCCAAAGACAATTGAGATCGATCGTTCTGGGCGACAGAGCAAACTTTTAGCAATTTGAAGCATACAGATTCCTGTATTGCCAAACGTTTTTTTGTACTGAAGCGCTGCCAGAATGTATTGAATCAAGGCAAGCCCCGAACATTGCACAACTCGTTTCAAAAAATCAGGACTCTTCTCTACAATTTCTGGAAAATTATCAAAATAAGCCCCAGCAATGGCAGCAAGGGAAGGTTGCAGTTGTGCCAGAGGAATCAGTGCATTAGCTAAAGATGTTTCAAGTTCGATAGCTGGGCTAATAACTAAGCTATTCAGCCAGATTTGTAGGTAGTTGGCAATCAGCATTCCTAAGTCAAATGCCGGGTTTCCCCAACCGCAGCGCTCCCAATCAATCAGTCGGATAATACTATTATTTGATGGCTCCGAGCTTGAGAAAATTTGCTCCCAATCTTTGTGCAGCAGGATGTTGTTTAATTTCAGGTCATTATGAGTCAGACAACAAGGTATCATAGCAGAGATAAGTTCTGCGATCGCTTTTCCTAAACTGTCGTAACGCTGATAGAGAGCGAAGAATTTGAGACTATCAGCAGGAACCAGACCAAAAATTTCAGGTTCAATTCGTTCTAGTCCCCGAATGCTAGCACAAGCTTTGTCAATAGGTAAATTTTCTCGATTCTGACAGAAAAAATCTCGATACTCTTGACTGTTCCAAGTTGCCTTGTGGACGATCGCAAGAGTAGCTCCAATTGACGGAGCAATTTTGCTTTGTATGGGCTGCAATAACTCAGGGTTAAAAACGTTTTCTTGAACGTAAAAATTAGCTAGATCGCTGTAGTTATTCAAATAATTGAAAACAGCGATCGCCCGCTCTGCATCAAACTGAACTATCTCCGAAATTAATAAGCGAATCGAGTTGAGTTTGGGAAAGTTTTGGAAAAATTCATGCAGCAGCCATTCGTTTTTTAACTCGCTAGTCGTTTTCCCTTCAAGATTGCAGCGCTCTTGCTTGACAAGGAGTCGGCGCCCATCTTGGCAAGTTACTAACAGATTAAAATTTTTGGCAAACTTTTGCTCGATCTGGGTTGGCGCTACCTCTTTGTCAGTGCAGAGAGCCTGTCTAACTAAATACTCGAAAACGTTTTGAGAAGTTAATACAAATGGCTGTTTCATAATTCCTCTACCTTTGAATCAACAAGTTTTCTGCTGCATTCAGAAATTAGGACAGGAAAATGTGTCACCGATCCCTCAACTAAACTCGTTAACTTAACAGATACACTACAGTCTGGTGAAGATACGGCTAGAGCATCTATATCGATCGCTGCTATGCTCGGAGCGGCAACCAGATCGAAATGCTTAAATATACTCCTATTAATCACCTCAAAACTATTAATAGGAATGTCCAAGCTATCGTAATTCAGCTCGCTCAGGTAGCTTTCAGAATCTTCAAAAAGTTCTTGACCGGTAGGATACATTTTGTCAACCTTGTTGAAACTTGAGAATGCAGAATTTAGGTCTTCATTAATGAAGATAAACCAAGAAGCTAAGCGCTGCATTCACTGGTTGTGCCAAATCGATCGCACAAATTAGACAAATTGATGGCACAACTAGGTGATTACCATTGCCGAAAAGTGCAAAGCAAGGTTCAGCACGATGCTTTGGCAGTTAGCCAACTCAGAAAATTGACAAATTGTAATGTTTAATACATTTCAACGAGTAGATATAGACCAGTATCAAGAGAGTTCTGTCTGCGTGTTACAGTGTCAATCTCACACCATTTTGATTAGGCAATGTCTACCAGCGATACATCGATCGGCGAGGCGAACGATCGGCTTGCTCCACAGATTCTAGCCGCTCCCGCAAATCCTAAACCCAGTCAACTTCTTTCCCAGCAAGAACTCAGTGTCTTGAACCAGCGTTCTAATCTCAAAGGGTTGGTGCAGCTAGCAGGACACCTAGCCGTAATGGCTACCAGCGGCTACCTTTGGGCGACTTCATGGGGAAACTGGCTGGTTGCTTTCCCGTCTTTGGTGGTGTATGGCTTCAGTTTGGCTTCAATGTTCGCGCCGATGCACGAAGCCGTCCACCGAACAGCATTTGCTTCCAATCGCTTGAACGATATCGTGGCTTGGTTGGCGGGAGTGCTGTCCTTCTATAACGGCACGTTCTACCGCCGCTATCACAAGTGGCACCACCGCTACACGCAGATTCCAGTTGACACTCCCCGGCGTAAACGCGCGGGGATTCTTGGTTCAGTCAGTCGGCTTGCCTGTTGATGTCACCACCAACGAGTAGAGGTCGGTCTGTCCCCAAGCGTTAATTCCGGTGTGCCCCACCGTATTTAGATTGATTCCGGCACGGGCCTTCAATCCCTTCGCCAGGATATTCAAAGCTGCGTTATGGTCGCGATCTAACGCCGTACCACAACTACAAATATGAGTCCTGACTGATAGCGATTTCTGGACGCGATTTCCGCAACTTGAACAATCTTGGGAAGTATACTGAGGAGCGACAGCAACTACTGTTTTGCCGTACACTTTCCCAAGATATTGCAACCATTGCGTAAACTGATCCCAAGCTGCATCGCTAATTGATTTAGCAAGCTTGTGGTTTTTCACCATATTCCTCACCTGAAGGTCTTCGTAGGCTACGAAATCGCTAGATTTCACTACGCTTGGGCGTCGTCTTGGTGGCGAAGTCTTTACGTTGCCTACTGACTTTTAAGTGTTTTCTGCCTAACTTATTAATCGCTTTCTTGCGATTGCCAGAACCTTTCTTTTTCCGAGAAACTCGTTTCTGCAATCGCTTCAAGGATTTTTCACTTTTACGCAAGTGCCGAGGGTTTGCAACTGTTTCAGCGTTGCTATCGGTGTAGAAATAGTTCAATCCCACATCTATCCCCACGGCTTTACCAGTGGGAATAACTTCCTCTGTCCGCTCCACATCTATGCAAAACTGAGCGTAGTAGCCATCGGCACGACGAATTACTCTGACTCGTTTAATCTCGGTAGGCGCATAAAAGTGCAAGTCCCGACTGCCGAGCAATCTAAAAGTTCCAGCCGCCAAACCATCGGTGAAAGTCAGGCATCTTTTATCGGTGGAAAGTTTCCATCCCGATGTCTTATACTCTACAGAACGAGCGTGCTTTTTGAACTGCGGATACCCCTTTTTCCCCGGCTTTTTAGCCTTACAATTTGAGAAGAAACGTTGGATAGCAAAAATGGCACGTTCGGCCGAAGCTTGACGCGCCATTGAGTTAAGTTTACCCGCCCATTCAAACTCTTTCGCCATGATGGCGCATTGTTTGTAGAGATCGACTAACTTAACTCCCTGATTGTCGATCCAATATCTCAGAGCTTTGTTTCGGACAAACTGAGCTGTGCGGATCGTCTCGTCGATGACCCGGTACTGCTGTGACTTGCCTTTTAACTTGAACTCTAGTACAATCATAGAATGATTCTACCACATTTATAGGCAATCGTGGGTATAAATCGACTGATTTGTGAATCTTTACACTCGAATTAAAGCCGTCCTAGAAGGACGGGGCTTTAGACCCTGTTTTTTGGTAACGCTCTTAATTTAAGTCCGGTCGTTGAACTAAGAATCACTGTCCCGATCGGGCGGTGAGTGTCAACTGGTCGCCCAATGCTATCAGTTACAGCGGCAACAACCGCACCCACAGCATCCGCATTCCCGAATCAGGACGCTTCGAGTTGCGACTCGCTGACGGTGCAGCCAATCCTTATCTTCTACCCGCTGCACTGATTGCGATTGGTCTCGACGGCATCGAACACAAGCGCGACCCCGGCCCTCGTTACGATAACAACAACTACACAGACCAACTGCCGCCCGGTAAAGTCAAACCGCTACCGCTCAACTTGCTTGACGCGCTACGCTGCCTGGAAGCTAACTTGATTTTGCCGCAGGCTTTGGGACAGGAACTTGTTAAGTCTTACTTAAAGCTCAAACACCAGGAATGGCACAATTACAGCAGTCGCATCAGCCCTTGGGAACTCGAAAACACGCTGGATTGCTAAGTGGATATCAAACGATTTTAGATTGACGATTTTAGATTTTAGATTGACGCTCGCCCTTACCGTGCGGAACGGACTTCTGATTTTAGATTTACGATTTGAAATTTATGGAGTCACCAAAGACGGGGCTTGTACCAAAAACTGCTACCTCATTCTCTCAGCAAGCAAATCTAAAATCTAAAATGGAGATATAGGAGATAAGGATTTTTTCTGGGTTTTAAGGGAGTTAGCAAATTTTGAATGCTGGGTATTGTGGCTTGAAAAAAGCGCAGTTCGGGCGTTTCCTGGATTTAGTTAACTTCTAATTAAGTTGGCTCTTAACTCCTCGATCTTCTGGCATCGTAACAGCGGTCCAAAAGTAGTTAATGCAGCCATTAATCTATCTTAGGGTTAATTTTTATTGTTTCACGATCGGTCAAGATTGACATCAACTCGGTTTCGAGGGTGTTTCTGTCGCCAACACCAAAACATTTACTAAAAGCAGATTTAGTCAATCTGTAAGGTGTGTTTCGCAACCGGATTTGGGATTGCTTATTAACTCAAATATTACCCCATGTGACAACCTCTACTGCTAGAACAGAGAGCGTTGCTGAGTCTGGGATGAATTGATGGCAAAAACCCAGATTTATCACAAGTCTTGAATATCTAACCATGCTCGCAACAACACAGCAAAAGGAGAAAGATCGTGACAATACTACTGAATGAACCAATTGAAAAGCTGAAGACTCATGTGAAGGGTCGTGTGGTGCTTCCTGACGATCCGAATTATGACGAAGTTCGCCAAATATGGAATGCTCGGATCGATCGCAAACCTGCTGCGATCGTGCAGTGTGCCACATTGGGTGATGTTGCTGGGGCGATCGCATTTGCGCGATCGAACAAACTCGAAATATCAGTCAGAGGCGGTGGACATAACATCGGCGGAACCGCTTTGTGCGATCGCGGCGTGACGATCGATCTTTCAATGATGAAGAATGTCCGCATTGATGCTGACAACAAGCGGGCCTATGTTGAAGCAGGTGCCACATTGGGTGATTTTGATGCTGCGGCACAGGTGCACGGGTTAGCGACTCCCTTGGGAAATGTTTCAGAGAGCGGTGTAGGAGGTCTTACACTGGGTGGCGGTTTCGGTTGGTTGACTCGCAAGTACGGGATGGCGATCGACAATCTAGTTTCTGCAACAATGGTCACAGCCGACGGAGATCGGATTTGCACCAGCGAAACCGAAAATGCCGACCTTTTCTGGGCGATTCGAGGTGGCGGTGGTAACTTTGGTGTCGCCACAGAGTTTGAATTCAAGCTTCATCCTGTAGGGCCGGAAATCTTAGCTGGATTAATCGCTTTTCCGTTTAGCCAAGCCAAACAGATACTCACCCAATACCGGCAATTTGTTGAATCTGCCCCCCAAGAACTCACTGTGTGGGTGTTATTTGCCAAGGCTCCGCCAGTGCCTTTTTTGCCTGAGAATGTGCATGGCAAAGAAGTAGTTCTTTTGCTTGTCGGTTATATCGGCGATATTGCCGAGGGTAAGAAACAGATCGAACTTCTGGGCCGTTTTGGCGATACCTATGGCGAACAAATTGGCGTTCAACCATACGTAGAATGGCAGCAAGCTTTTAACACCATGCTGTCACGCGGTGCCAGGAACTACTGGAAATCTCACAATCTCACAGAGTTACGGGATGAAGTATTTGATGCGATCGTGGAATTCGCCAGCAAGCTACCCGCGCCACAGTCTGGAATCTCCATAGCATCGATTGGCGGGGCATTCAACCGGGTTCCTGCAGATGCTACGGCATATTATCATCGCGATGCCAAGTTTCTGCTGAACGCGGACGGACGCTGGGATAATGCGGCGGATGATGAGATGTGCATTAATTGGGCGCGCGAGTTTTTCCAAGCTGCTGCACCTTATGCTTCTGCTGGTTCCTATGTGAATTTCATGACCGAAGACGAGGGCGATCGCGTTTCAGCGGTTTATGGCGCTAACTACGATCGCTTGGTACAGATCAAGCAGCGCTACGATCCCGATAACATTTTCCATCTCAATCAGAACATCAAACCAACCGTTGCTCCAACAGCGATCGCAGCTTCAACCCGTTCGTAAATCTCTGACAAACAGACGTAACCAGGTGAATTCAATGCGTCAAAAAGTAGCGATCGTTGGAGCAGGTCCAACTGGACTGTTACTTGCCCATTACTTACTGCGTCGCGGCAAGTATCGCGTCGAACTCTACGAACAGCGTCCTGACCCGCGCTCGACAGATGTTTCGCAAGACCGCACATTTCCGATCTCGCTTCAGGAACGAGGCAGAAAAGCACTGCGCCAGATTCCGGGGCTAGAAGAAGCGATCGCTGCCGATAGCGTGTTTTGCACTGGCACGAAACTGCATCCTCCAAAAGGCAAACCTCGCGAGATTCCGCGATCGGTTCCAATTCTAACCATCGATCGCAATCGCCTAGTGTTCGTTCTCTTGCAGCAATTAACGCAAACATACCCTTCCGAGCAACTCACCGTGAAATTTGGCTGTCAGTATGTTGGAGGGGACAGGCAAGCCAAGACCGTGACATTGCAGCCGGAGCAAGGTAAGGCGTTCGCTCTGGAGTACGATCGCTTGGTTGCTGCCGGTGGAGCGCGATCGCAGATTAGAGACGATTTAGCCCGGGATGGAGAATTGCAGTGCGAGCAAAACTATATTCCAGATGCTTATAAGTCGGTGTTTCTCAGTCGCGTCAATCCGGCTCTGGGGGTAGATATAGAAGCTGACAAAATTCATGCAGCAAATCGGGACATTCAGGCGCGAATGGTGATGGTGCCTCAACCGGGCGATCGACTCAATGGCGTAATTGTCTTCGAGCAGGCGCAAAATCCGCTCTCAAGTTTGACGAACAAAGAGAAGGTCTTGAACTTTTTCCAGGAGAACTTTCCTGTGTTTGGACAGTTAATGTCACTGGAGGAGGCAGAAGCGTTCTGGCAGCGTCCGGTGGGGCGAGTATTAACGGTACGGTGCGATCGCTTTCATCAGGGCGACAGTATTTTGCTGGTGGGCGATGCAGCTCATGCAGTATCGCCAGCGATCGGACAAGGGTGCAATGCTTCTTTGGAGGATGTGTTGATTTTTGAGCGATTGTTAGAACAGTACGACGATGATTGGGCGCGAGCATTACCGATTTTTTCAGAACAAAGAGTCCCTGATGCTCGTGCGCTCCGAGAATTGTCAGATTATGCGTTTCCGCGTCAGAAGTGGTTAATTGCTGAGTATTACTTGCGATTGCAGCTCCATCGGGTTCTACATCAATGGTTTCCACAGTTGGTGCAGCCGTTTATCTTCGATTTAGTTATGGATTACGATTTGCCCTACTCTCAAATATTGAGCTTTCATCAAGGCTGGATCGATCGGGTCAAGCGATCGAACTTGAGATAGATGTTATTGACGAGAAAGCTGATAAATTGGTAATCGCTACTTTAAAAGTGCTGTGGCGAGTAAAGAAAGTTACCTTCGGCTAGACGCAGGGTAAACGCATCAAAATCATGGTTCAGAACCTGCTTCATTCTTAAGGAAAATTCGCGCTGAGGATTTGCAGCATGCACTGGTTGTCTAAGCCCGCTATATACGCATTAGGAAAACGCTAGGAACATACACTATGTCTCAAGTACATCACATGGTTCTCCTGAGATTTAAACCAGAAGTGAACGACAGTGCGATCGCTGAGATCCTGCAAAAAGTGGAAGAATTAAAGCAATCAATTCCAGGAATTGATTACTGTTCTAGTGGTGCTTATTCCAGTCCCGAAGGGTTTAATAAAGGCTTCACACACGGCTTTCTCACGACCTTTGCCAACCCAGAAGCGCGAGATCGCTATTTACCCCACCCCGACCACGAAAGCGTTAAAAATGCTTTGTTTGCCATCATTGAAGACGCGGTTGCATTTGATTTTATTGCTGAGTGAAACTGACCTTACGCTATTCTGGGCTGACCGTCAGACGCTGACAGTCCCCCATCTACCGGCTGGTTTACGCCCGTTACGGAGCTGGCATCTTTGCGAGAAACTGCGTACTTGTCAAGCCAATTTCTGTCGGAAATTAGAGTAGGGTTCGGAGTCGTTCACACCTTAAAGGGGTTGGACAAAATGTTAGTTAAACTTGCAGAACACCAATTCGTTCGTGTAGTGATGACAACAGTTCAACCTATTGGGATAAAAATTGGATTAACGGTTCTGCTGTATTTCTCATTAACAAAGCATATCGAGCGATCGCACTATCATGCTACGCCGTTTGAACAAGTAGTTCAAAACTCATTACACAACAGATAGAACAGATAGGATTAGGAGAATCTAATCATGGTCAAACAGCAACCTGTAGACGAACAAGCAAATGGAAAGGCAACCCCTAACCTGACACCCGCCCAGCAGGTTTTGCAAGAACTCTGGGAAGCGCATTTGCAGTCTGAGTTTGTCGCTCACAATACGGAAGATGCCCTCGCCACGATGGTTGAAGATGCTTATGTTAATGACATTCCGGTCATGACTGGAGGAGTCGGGAAACCAGCCGTGCGCGAGTTTTATGCCAAACACTTCATCCCACAGATCCCGCCAGACACCGAGATCATTCCAGTCTCGCGCACGATCGGAACCGATCAACTTGTCGATGAAATGGTGTTTAAGTTCACGCATACCCTCCAGATGGACTGGATGCTCCCCGGTATTGCTCCGACTGGAAAACGGGTTGAAGTGCCACTGGTTGCGATTATCCGGTTCCGCGATCGCAAAGTAGCCCATGAACACATCTACTGGGATCAGGCGAGTATTTTGGTTCAAATCGGCTTGCTTGATGCTGAGAAACTGCCCATTGTGGGCGTTGATAGTGCGCGTAAGTTGCTCGATCTTGCCAAAACCTTGGAGGTTTAAGCACCAATGTTGGTCATAAGGTTCAATATTTTGGTTCAAATCTCCGAGGTTTGCGTAAGTCCTGATTGAGTTCCTCGCAATGCGGAAACCGATCGTTGTCTCCGTTGGCTGCGTACTTAGCCAATGTCGGAAGAACGGTGATTGCTGTCCGAACCAGCCAGGAAGATATACCGAAAAGCACAGTCACAATTACTCGGAAAAATGATCGTAGCAAAGTTTTTGCAGCAGAGAAGCGAAGCGGAGTAACGCTCCAAATTGTGTCTGTTTATAGAGTGTTCGTAGACAAACCATGAAAAGGCTCATTCTTCGGCTGGTCATCTGCATTTTAGTTCTAACGATACTCGCAGGCAATCGTTTCGAGAATACAGTCAGTGCTGCCTCAATCTGCACAGTTAAGACCCACTCGGTTCCCGTTGGCAATGGTACTTTGCTCTATAACCAGGTGGGGACTGGACGAACGATTCTCTTGCTGCATGGTTTGTTTGCTGACAAAGAGCAGTGGGATAGCATGATGTGCGAGTTAGCTGGAGCAGGCTATAAAGCGATCGCACCCGATTTACCAGGCTATGGGAACAGCAAGGGATTCACGGTCAAAGATTATGCTCTGGAGAATCAGGTCACACTGCTGCATCAGTTTGTCGAACAGTTAAAGATTCAATCCCTGGATATTGCTGGTAGCTCAATGGGAGGTGCGATCGCAGCCCTCTATGCTCAGCGCTATCCCAACCAAGTTCGCAGCCTCGCCTTTATCGGTTCACCGCTAGGCATAACGAATTGGGCAACTAGCGTCAGGAAATCGATTATTGAGGGCATCAATCCCTTTATTCCGATCGCCAAAGAGCAGTTCGATCTAGAAATCAGTCTGCTTTTCGTGACGCCTCCTACAATTCCGGATCGGGTCAAAACCGAGAAAGTGAACGATTATGTGAATCGTCATCGAAATTATCAGCAGACCTGGGACATTGTGAATCTTTACGATGATGTGCTTTGTCAGTCACCTCACAGTCGGGTTCCGACCCTGGCAATTTGGGGTCAGGAAGACAAAATCTATGATATTCGGGATGTCGATCGTTTACATCGCTGTCTTCCGAGGAGTCAAATTATTCAATTACCGAAAGCAGGACATTTGCTGTCGATCGAAAATGCTCAGGAAGCAGCATCGAATTATCTAGGTTTTCTGAAAACAATCAAAAATTCTCCTTAGTGATGTAGAAAACTTTTTGCAGTCTCAAGTCGCTTCTCGATCAACTACCGCCACGTCTTGAGCGAACGAGTTTATTCAGGAGACAGTAGCAGATTTGACAACAGGAACAGCGCAGTAAATTCAAAGGAAGAAAATCATGTTTCAAACAGTAGAAACGCCACAGATCTCGCAAAGCAAGAAAATCAGGTCTCAAACAGTAGAAACGCCACAGATCTCGCAAATTGAGGTGCTGGCAAGCGGTCTGGATAGTCCGCGCAAGCTGAGCTTTGGCCCTGATGGATCGCTTTATGTTGCCGAAGCAGGACGGGGGGGAACAGGTGCCAGCATTCCGTCTCCCAGTCAACCGGACGCATCTTTGTTCTATGGCGCAACGGGTGCAATTACTCGAATTCAAAACGGTGTTGCACAACGAGTCGTCACCGGACTGCCATCGCTGGCATTACCCGATGGATCGGATGCTTCAGGTGTCAGCGATATTGAGTTTGATGCCTATGGAAACGCCTATGCGATCGTGGGTCTTGCCAGCAATCCAGCCAATCGAGATGAGGTGCTGCAAGTTCCTGATTTTAGCCACTTAATTGCGATCGATAACTTTGACGGCGGTGCTTCCTGGACAAGACTGAGGGATTTTGGCGCTTACGAACAAAACAACAACCCCGACGGGCAAGATGTCATTACCAACCTCTATGATTTGCTGATAGAAGACAATACCGCATACGTCATTGATGCAGGTGCCAATGATTTGCTCTCTCAACGAGCCTTTGGCGGCGAAGTGACTCTAGAAACAGTCTTTGCAACTCGTACCGCGATCGATCCGCTGACGGGTGAAACAGTGGTGCGACAGCCTGTACCTACCTCGGTCGCCGTTGGCCCCGATGGCGCTCTCTATGTCGGCCAATTGACTGGGTTTCCGTTTCAATCGGAAATAGCACGAGTTTATCGCATCAATGCTGAAGGTCAACCGGAAGTCTATGCAGATGGTTTTACGCATATCATCGATCTAGCCTTTGACAATTCTGGCGGTCTGTATGTCCTGGAATATGATGCGGATGGACTCTTGAATGGAAGTGACGCAGGTGCCCTGATTTATGTGTCTCCCGATGGTAAAACTCGCACCGCGATCGCAGGTGATGAGCTAATTAATCCGACAGGTTTAGAAATCGGTGCTGACGGTGACATTTACATTTCCAACAAAGGCTTTATCGCAGGACAAGGAGAGGTACTGCGGTTGAGTTTAGAGAAGGATACAAGCTTCGATCCCGACCCGATTTATAACCAGGTGAAGCACTACACAACTACAATTGCCGCAGATGGCGATCCAGCCGATGTGTATTATCCAGTGCTGCCAAATTCAACCCCGGATCAACTGCCGATCGCGCTGATGCTGCAAGGTGCTTTAGTCGATAAAGCAGACTATTCCAACTATGCAGAAGCAGTCGCCAGCTATGGATTTGTCGTCGTTGTTCCGAATAACCAGCGAACGCTCGCAGCACCCAACGGTCAAACGGTTACGGGTCTACTTTCCGAGCAAGGGCAAGTAAATGATGTACTCGATTGGATGAAAGTAGAAGATGCCGATCCGACTTCACCAATTTTTGAAATTGCCGATACCGAAACGCTGGGACTCCTGGGGCACTCGTTTGGCGGCTCCGTCGGATTAGGCGCAACACAGGACGAGGTTTGCATACCCGGAATTTGCTCGGAAGACTACACAATTCCTCCAGAGTTGCAGGCAGGTATTTTCTACGGCACTAGCTTTCGGAATCAGCAAACAGGAGAATTTTTGCCTATCGATAACGAAGGAATCGCAGTCGGGCTGATTCAGGGCAGTTTGGATGGCGTGGCTTTACCGCTCAACAGTCAAACAACGTATGATTACATTCTCAACCCACCCAAAGTCTCAGTTACCGTAGAAGGTGCGAACCACTATGGGATCACCAACGAAGACAACCCCGATCGAGAGCCAAACAGACCCACCTTAGACCAGGCTACAGCAACTGAGACGATCGGACGCTGGAGTGGATTATTTTTACGATCGCATCTTCTCCACGATCGAGGCGCATTTAATTATATCTACAGCACTGGCGACAATCTCGATCCGAATGTGAATGCGATCGGTCAAATTCCAGTGGATTGATTCATTCCGGATCGATCGGCTCGTTGATGAAATGGTGTTTTATATCAAGTCCGGTGTGCGATTCGTTTAACCTAGCGCGACCTGAAATGGTTGTTTAGTATGGGAAGCCCACTTCCTTAGCGGATTCACACCCGCTACTCCCA
>NZ_JAUBOJ010000030.1:0-11462 GCF_036700185.1 Microcoleus sp. BM001215392
ATAATTTATCTAATACTCTGCCTAAACGGTCATCATTCAGATGTGATGCTTGAATCCCTGAGCCAAGTAAATGTTCTATTGCTTTCCCTTCAAAAAATTTAGAAAATAAATATAATGGGGCAGAAACCATCCCTAATCCATTGATAATCATGGCTTTAACTATCAAGCCAGGACTAACTATCTCGCCCGGTTGTTCGCCTACTAATTCATTGATTTTTTGGACAATTCCTATTTCATCAATTAGACCAGCTACCAAGCCCAGATGGTCTAAGTTTTCTACTTTCATCTCAGATGCTTTCTGCATGGGCTGCTGAATCCTGATTTGAGTGTTCATAGCGATCGTCAGTTTACACTATTTTTGGTGATGATTGGTTACGAAAGAGCGATCGCGATTAACGCATTTTCGTCATCCATCAGGTAACAGTGAGGTAATAAACTTGGTTTGTGATGATCGCAATTTTAACCTACATCAGATTTAACTCACGCCCTCACGTCAATTTTCCAGAATGGACTACTGGGTGATGTTGAGTGACCGAGATAGTTGAGTATTTCTACTCATTTTGGTCTCGGATGATTCACTTTTACCCCCTCAATCCGCCTATGTGCCAGTTGGGGGTGCGGAATGTGGGATCTAAACTGAATTGATAATTGTGATTTTTTTGTCAGTGTCGGCTGACCAGTATCGACGATTCATGTTCAGAGAATCTGCAATACTCACCAACAATACGTAAGGTGCGCAGCGCGCACCCTACAATCTCAAAGCCAGGGGGAAAAACCCTGGATTGGCATAGTTGGAAAGTTAAACAGGTTCTAAGTGGGAAATTACCTTTTCCATGTATTCGGCAACTTTGGTTTCTTTGTCCAGAGAGTTGGTTTCCATGTAAACCCGCATCAAAGGTTCGGTTCCCGAAGGCCGCAACAATACCCAACCGCCGTCTTCAAGATAAAGTTTAATTCCGTCTTTGCGGCCGATTTCCTTAACGCCAATACCCGCTATTTCGGTGGGTGGATTCTTGGTGAAAGAGTCCAAAACGGCTGCTTTGTGGGCGTCATCTAGGTGCAAGTCCAAGCGTTTGTTGTACAGGGGGCCGTCGGCTTCTTTGATGGCTTCTTCGACTAGCTGAGACAGCGGCTTGCCTTCGTAGGCGATCGCCTCAGCAACTAGCATATCAGCCAAAATCCCGTCTTTTTCGGGGATGTGACCCAAAACGCTCAAACCGCCAGACTCTTCGCCACCGATGAGTACCGCAGTTTCCCGCATTTTTTCGCCGATGTATTTGAAACCCACTGCGGTTTCGTAGATGGTTAAACCGTATTTGGCGGCCATATTGTCCAGCAAGTGGGTTGTGGCTACGGTACGGACGATCGCCCCAGTCAAGCCTTTATTCTTAACCAAGTGACGCGCCAACAGCAACAGCACAGTGTTTGGAGTCAAGACATTACCCAACTCATCAACAATACCAAAGCGATCGCTGTCGCCATCCGTAGCCAAACCCAAATCGGCTGAATCCTTCTTCACAGCTTCCACCAACTCGACTAGCTGTTCGCCCTTGGGCTCAGGCATTCCGCCACCAAACAGCACGTCGCGATAGGTGTGAAAACTTTCCACATCGCAGCCGCAGTATTCCAAAACGCCGTCGAGATAGCCGCGAGAAGTCGAATAAAGAGCGTCGTACTTCACCTTCAACTTAGCAGAGCGAATCCGCTCCACATCGATCAAAGTATAGAGAAACTTCAAATATTCGGGTTTCGGGTCAAAAGTGGAAATTTTATCGTTGTGGCTGCCTTTGGCTGGAGCATCTGAAGCACCAGCAATATTTGCCACAATGGTATCAGTAATTTCCGGGGTAGCCGGGCCCGCGTAGTCGGGGATATATTTGATGCCGCAGTAAGGTGCGGGATTGTGCGAAGCCGTGAACATCAGGGCGCCTGCGGAGTTGAGATGCTTGGCGCTGTAAGCGATGACTGGTGTCGGGCAGTCTCGATCGACCACCATCACCGTCCATCCCAAATCTGCCAATACTTCCGCCGAGGTACGGGCGAACTCGTCTGCCAGAAAGCGAGTATCGTATGATACTAGCACTGGGCGGTCTTTCGTGTAAGCGGTTTCGAGGTAACTGGCGATCGCCCGGGTAACTTTTCGCACGTTGGCAAAAGTAAAGTCATGGGCAATCAGTCCCCGCCACCCATCGGTTCCGAACTTGATTTCTGTTGAATTGCTGCTGGCGCTCATTTTATCCACTTCCTCTCGTCCTACTAATCCTACTCGAAGGCATAGCCTTAAAGATGCACTGACCGTGCTGTTTATCACGATCGATGATCGCCCGCGGGGCTGGATCGACCCGATCCCGTAGCTGTAGGGCGGGTCATGCTTTCGGTAGAGGCATCCAACCCGCCAGAGTTGGTAAAATGCCGAAGCGATCGGACAAATCTATGCAGATTTTAGTCTGACAGCCCGAGCGATTGGGGGCGATTTTGCTCGTAGGACTCGCCTCGGTTGCTTCACCGGACACCTAAAAAAACTGCTGGAAACCAAACCCCTCGCCATCGGATTAATGAAACGTAAATTAATTTTGTGACAGTCTAAAATTTTATAATTTATTTATAAAGCCGTCTAGTGGAATGTGTTAAAGTTTCCTAACAACCGCAAGTCAGAAGATAATTTTATTGTTTCAACGTCGGAAAATAAATAAATCTAAGTCGCGGATCGAGCGTGATGTAGCCGAGATTCTTGATGAATGTAGGGCGCTCCTCTTCCAGGGCTTCGCTAACGACAAAAGCCATCTCAAATAAAAACATAAAAAATCTCAAGGAGTATTTTTTTCAAGGCATAGTTGACTTTAATTTTGAGATTTTAAGATTAATTAAATTTACTTTTAGCCATCTTTACAGGTAAATAAAAAAATCTTTCTACCTCGATCACATTTTAACTGTGATCGAGCGCACAATCGACAAGGTAATTAACGTGCAACTTATAGAAAGTGCAAGCATTGCAGCTAAATAGCTAATAATTTTAAGCACAATGGCCGATGACTGTCAGCGTACAAATATCGAAAATTGTAGTTAGGAAAGTTAATAATCAGGGGAATCGATCGGGTGCTACTTCATAAAAAAAACGAGGTTTCTCATGACAAGTATTTTACAAGGATCTTCCAAGTCTTTCACTGTAGCAGATGAAATTAAACAGGCACAGAGTTTGGCCCTGCACAATATGACAGGCTCGGAAAATTACCAACTGCCTGAAGCTAAAGGCGTCAATGTTTCTTCCTTAACAGTTAGCTGGGCAAAAAAATATTACAGTTCAATTGCGGCACGAGAAAACCAAGCACAGCGGCAAATTCCTCAAAGCCCAGAATCAAAAAATTTTGATGGCAATCGAGCCAAAATAGTTGACAAATTAACAGAAACCCTGAAAGTAGCCAGCGAGATAGCTTGGGGTAAAGTAGAAGCGGTTTTAGGGGAACAAATAGAGCGACACGCGATCGATCCGGGCTTAATTAATCGTGAAGAAATTGTCGGCGACACTCGCACCTTATACCGGAAAGCCATAGACGCTTACGGCGATAGAGAACCTGTTTTTCGCTTGTCTGTGCTGGTGGGGAAAGATATTGTCCGAGTGAGGCGGAAATACTCACAGACAGATCCGCTAGTGCTGGGATTTGTGACGTTGGAGTTTCAATACACTAGCAAAATCTTATTAGGATGTCTTTCAGAGTCAGAGCGATCGGAATTTGCACCATACTTAAAAGTTGTAGACGACTACCTGCACATTCCACACGGAGAGATTAATGAGGCTGCGGCGGATCATTCCCCGAATTCAAAAGCTTTGTTAGCCGTTCAGCATTTGTTGCAGCACACGACTCAGATTGCTAGCGCAGTGTACGATCGCGCTAGCGGCCAACATCAAGGATACCGCAGCAAGAGCGGTTATTTGAGCGATCGCGATGTCAAAATTTCGGGTATCCGAGATGTGGAAATTTTTCAAAGCTATCTGTGCTGGTGCGTTTTGGCAGAAACCATTGGCCCGGTACAGCAAGAATTGTTTCCAATTTGCGTGATGCTGTACCCGAAACTTCATGTAAGTTGGGAGTTAGTGCAGGATATGCTGCTAATTTTGTTTTGGGAAATATCCGATCGCCTCCCGGCAGCAGATGTTATGGTATTTCTACCTTACTTGCGCACCATGACAGAGATGTTTTCCAGCAACGTATTTGAGAATTAGGGAATTGGGAATTGGCGCCATAATTTACCAATAGCCTATTTAAAGGTAAAAGCTGCAACTCCCAAACATCCCCAACCGACAAGAAAAGCAACTCCGCCCAGCGGCGTGATGGCACCCAGCCATTTGATGTCTGTCAAACTCAGGGCGTACAAACTCCCTGAAAAGACCATTGTACCCGCAATAAAAGCCCATCCTGCCACTGCAAAAAAGGTTTGAGACTCGTGGGCACGGTTTAATAGTAAAGCGACCAGCAGTAGAGCCAGAGCGTGGTACATTTGATAGCGGGCGCCAGTCTCAAAAATTGCTAAAGCGCGATCGGTCAATTTCTCTTTTAAAGCGTGAGAGGCAAAGGCGCCGCCGGCGACAGATAAGCCTCCGAAAATGGCGGCGGTTGCGAGGAAGATTCGCGTTAAGATTAGTGATGACATAATTTAATGTATTTTATACTTGGCTTGTTCATAGATTTAACCCATTACTTTATGTTTGCCGTTAATGAGTAAGTGACACACCAGCATAATTATACCATAAGGCTAAACTTATAGCAGCCTCATGTCCATAAACCGTGCTAAGCGATTTTTTGTGCTATCTTATATGTGGGTTCATATGTTTAACAAAAATAATTAATGTATGAATTTGCGCTTTTATATCGATCCTGAAACTGATTTACCTCCTATCTATGAGCATGGAGTTAATGAGGTAGAAGTTGAGGATATATTGAGAAAGCCAGGTGAGGATCGTTTGGGGCGTGAAGGTACGCGCGTAGCTATTGGCCAAACTATAGATGGCCGTTATCTTAAGATAGTTTACGTTCCTGAACCATAGTCATATAGCGCTTTTGTTATAACAGCGTATGAGTTAACAGGTAAACCTTTGAGTGCTTATAAACGCCGACAACGTGGTAGGTAAATATGGCAACACAAAATAAATTTCCCTTGGGTTGGGATGAACAGCGAGTACGCCAAACGATCGAACATTACGATCGACAGTCAGAAGATGAAGCGGCAGCAGAAGATGAAGCAGCGTTTGATAATCAAGATCAAGCGTTTGTCCAAGTTCCTTTGGAGTTATTACCATTAGTTAGAGAGTTAATCGCTAAACATTATGCCAGTGTTTAGGGCAAGATAAATAAAGGCGATCGCTCTTTTTTACCGCAGAGAAACATGGATGGATGGAAAGGGCGATCGCGTGGATTGTTGTTGCAAGTTTCACGGTTGGGTGGGCGCGGGTTTATAAAGGTTATCTGTGGGTGGCATAATTGATCGGTTAACCCGCCCCTACAAATTTGAGATAGCTACCACTTAAGCTCAAATTTGAACTTCCTTGCAAAATGCCAATCAATTCATTTTGAGCCGAATCTTTGCGGTAAATTGCAGTACCAGTTTGGTTAGCTTGCGAGAAAGGAACTAACAGGTAATCATCGGCTTTACCCTGCAATTGGATGCTATCTTCACTGGCATTAAAATCAGTAATTAGCGCGTAGTCGGTATCAAGGTTATCGTAGTAAGTGTTATTGACATCTCCCAAGACAAAAATATCGCTGCCTCCTCCACCAGTTAAGGTATCAATTTCGTCAACTCCGGGGTTAATAGCATTGATGTCAACTCCCGTGAGAATATCATTACCATTGTCGCCTTTAAGTACATCGTTGCCAAGTCCACCAAAAAGGCTATCATTTCCATCTCCACCGATGAGAATATCTTGCCCTTTTTCACCATCTAAGTAGTCATCATTGAGATTACCTGATAACACATCTTGACCTGAATTGCCAAATATTTTATCATTTCCTTGCCGGCCGGAAATAGTATCATCTGCTTGGGTTCCGTTGATAATATCATCCTGAACAGTGCCTTGCAAGCCATTATTCGTGTTAGCCAAACCGAAACCTCTGCTGCCAAAAACGGCGTAACTTTTGCCGGGAGAATCTTGAAATAAACTGCCAGGTGCGCCAACAATTATATCGTCGATGCCATCGCCGTTAATATCTCCCCCGCCACTGACAGCAGTGCCAACTAAACCATCGGTTTCTACTCCATTTAAAACTAAGGCATTCTTACCGTTAGCTTCTGCTAAACTGAAGTTGGCTGGAAATTCCTTACTTCCAAAAACAATAAAGGTTTTTCCTGCATTGTTTTTATCGTCAGAGTTGGCGCTGGAGGCTCCTATTAATAAGTCATCAAAGCCATCTTTGTTGATATCTCCGGCATAGCTAACGGCGTTTCCGGCTGAACCTTCGGCATCGAAACCGAAGATTGTAAAGCCGTTACTGCCGTTCAATTCAGCCGGGTTGACAATGACAGGAAATGCCTCTTTTTTGCCAAAAATTACATAGGTTTTGCCTGCGTTAATTCGATCGCCCACTGTCGCACCGGGAGCACCAATTACCAGGTCTTTGTTGCCGTCACCGTTGATATCTCCTGTGGCGGTGAGAGCGATACCGGAACGTTCTTCGGGAGTGAGGCCGGCGATGACAAATCCGGTGGTTCCATTTAATTCTGGGACGTTGACGCTGCCAGTAAATCCTCCTGGTTGACCGAATATAACGTAAGTTTTGCCTGCATTAATGCCGCCGTTGGTAGTACCGCCATCTGCACCAATTACGAGGTCGGGGATGCCGTCGCCGTTGATATCGCCGCTGCTGGCAGTACCGCTAGAATTGCCGTCAATCCCGTTAATTACAAAGCCATTATTACTGTTAATTTCAGCTAGGTTTAAGTTAGGAGAAAAACCTGCGGTGCGGCCGTAGATGACGTAGCTTTTACCGGGTGTGCCGCCGAGGGGGCCGGGTGCGCTGATGAGTATGTCGTCAAGGCGATCGCCATTAATATCTCCAATTCCAGTAGCAAAGAGGCCGGCGTAGTCAAAGGTGTTAGTACCTGTGACGGCAAAACCATTATTTCCGTTCAAATTAGCCAGGTTGAAATTAGCAGGAAATCCTTTATTTGTGCCGAAGACAATGTAAGTTTTTCCGGCATTATTTTGACCGTTGACAGTGGCACCGAAGGCACCAATAATAAAGTCTTTGATGCCGTCGCCGTTGATATCGCCGGCACTGCTGACTGTGCCGCCGCTGAAACCTTCGGCATCGGTGCCGTTGAGGGTGAAACCATTTTGACCGTTGAGTTGGGAAAGATTGACGCTGGCGGGAAATTTTTGATTGCCAAAGATGACTTGACTTTTGCCGGCGGCGTTGACGTTATTGGGCTCGGCACCGAACGATCCGACTATGATATCGTCAATTTTGTCGCCGTTGATATCTCCGGTTTTGCTGACAGCAACTCCTGAGAAGTTACCTGCTTCTGTGCCGTTGAGGACGAAGCCGTTATTGCCGGAAAGGTTGTCAAGTTTGAGGCTGTTGATGTTGATGTTAACGGTGGCGGCTTGTATTTGTTTGCCCTCTGTTAGGAGGTAGTTAAATTTATCGGTGCCGGTGAAGTTTGGGGGTGGGGTGTAGGTGAGTTGGTCGTCGGTTTTATCGTCTGGGGTGTTGTTGTTGTCGAGGGTGATGATGCCATCGGCAACGGATTTTGTGTTGAATTCTTTGATGGAAAGGGATCTTTTGTAGTGGTATCATTGGCTAGGACATCGATTTTTGTGGCTGTGTTGACGGTGGTGGTGGAAAAGTCGCTATAAAAATTAACAAAAAGCTTGTTTAATCGAACAATTCTATGATATGATTAAGACTATCCATGTGGTAAAATATACCTATCAGATCAACTAACAAAACTGACTCAAAGGTTAATTTATGGTAAGCGTAATTTCTGAACATATTACAATTAATCCTGGTTTTTGCGGTGGGCAACCCTGCATTACGGGACATCGAATTAAGGTGCAAGATGTGGTAATTTGGCATGAGGAAATGGGAATGTCACCCGAAGAGATTATTTACCATTATCCTTCAATTACTCTAGCTGATGTTTATGCAGCTTTGACTTATTATCACGATCATCGTGAAGAAATTAGGACACAAATTAGAGCAGATGAAACCTTTGTCCGCGAGTTGCAAGCCCAAACTCCGTCTATCCTTCAGCAAAAATTAAAAAGTCTAAATGTCAAGAACTATTAAATTTCATTTAGATGAAAATGTAAGTAATGCCATTGCGATCGGTCTGCGAAGGTATGAGGTTAATGTGACGACTACAACGGAAGCAGGTTTATTGGGAAAGCCTGATGAACTTCATGTAGAATTTGCGATGACCGAAGGGAGAGTAATTTTTACTCAAGATGCGGATTTTTTAAGGATAAATCAAGCTGGATTACCTCATAATGGAATTATTTACTGTCAGAAAAATAGTCGTTCAATTGGCGAAATTTTGAGAAGTTTGGTATTGATTTGGGAGTATCTTGAGTTGGACGATCTGATAGGGCGTGTGGAGTTTATTTAAGACTAACGATCGCCCTTCCCATCCAGAAAGGCGATCGCATCTATCATTATCTTTAAATACCCGCTAAATTAACAGAGACAAAGCTGTTACTTAACTGACTAGGGGATAGACCATCAACAACTCCTCTTCGCAGATAATGGGACTTTTGATGCCATCGCTAATGACAAAACTGATCGGCACTTAATCTGAAGGTTTCCAGTGCAGTTAAAATATTGCATCTAAATTTCTTATCAATATTTCCTCATTATAAATGGTATGTTGGCTCCTCTGTTACCACACACTATAGTTCCTGTAATTTGTCTACCATCCAAGCTCACAGAACCACTATATCTCAGTAATGCTACATTTCCAAACATAGCAATTGCTTCAAATTGAGTACCTGAAATTTGACTATTCGTAATATTGTTGTATCTCTGATAAACACCTGAAAGTGTTAGCCGATTACCATTTTGACGGATTGTAATTGGAGAACGACCCGTTGCAAGTTCTGGCGCTGACACACAGGAATTATTTACATCATTGGATAAGAACTTAAAACTCCCAGTCTCAATTACCCATTCGCCTGTAAGATTAAGTTGTCTACGTTGGTTTGTATCTCTAGGTGGTCTGTCAGTTTGGTTGGGGAATTGATTAGGAGGGTTTCCTCCATTCTCAGAATATTCTTGAGCAAAGCCCATTACACAAATTGGATAGTTATTCATTTCTCTGATCGAGGAATTACCACAAGCTACTCCCACTAATGTATGAGTAGGATTAAAGAAATTTGTTCGATGCCCGCGACTGGGTTCCCAGTAATCAAGTATTAAGTTCATTACAATAAATTCAGGCCAAGGCCCCATACCGATGTTCTCCCATACACCGTTGGTGGTTCCATAGCGATTTGCTCTATTAGTTGGGTCGCTACCATCTCTACCAGTGTGGCTAATTTGAGGAACAGAAGCAGCTAACTGTTGATCCCGAAGATGATCTCTAGCCGCTAACCCAAGTCCATTTGAAGCACGAACAGATTGAACTGGGGAGATGTTTCTAAGTACACCGATTGCTTCATCAAATGCTGCTACACCACCGATGACGGGAAAGCGTTGGTTTCTCCTTGGAAGTTGGAAGGTGTTGGTTCTAGGATCGTAAGTTTGTCTTATGGTTTCTAACCAATTAGCATAAGCTGAAGGGTTACTTCTGGCTCGGTTTATTTCAGAAATTACAGTCTGCTCGAATCCAGAATTATTTTGAGCTAAAGCTACTGATATTTGGGTTACTTGAAATGTGGTTACAGCCAGAAAAACTAAGGTTTGACGCATGAGATCCTCGCTAAATTTTATAAATGAGTTATCGGAATTTGTTCGGTTTTTTCTGGGGATTTTATTTGGGGCGCGATCGCAAAAGTAAAGCGGGCAATCACGGGGGGATTGCCCCTACCAATGGCGATCGCCCTGGGAAAGGTCGAGGCGATCGCCCAAATCACAAACCTATCTGATGACTAAATCAGAGAATAGTAAAGTTTGTGGCTGTCAGAGGTTGAGCATGATTAACTTGGATCGTATTCCCAGGACTGAGAGTGAGCGAAGAAAATAGCCCTCCTGTAAAAGTATTGGAGCCATTAAAGAAGTTTCCTGGTGCTGCTAAAACAGCCGCTCCATCGGTAAAACCAAGGCTAGCGGCTAACTGTATTTTGTCATCAGCTACCACAAAATCAGTGATTCGATCTTTACCGTTTGCAGCGCTAAATACAAAGACATCATTACCTCCACCACCAGCCAGAGTGTCATTACCAGCACCTCCAATCAAGGTATCATTGCCAGCCACACCGTTGATGATGTCGTTACCCCCTAAACCGTTGAGAGTATCAGCCAAATCTGTACCTAAGACTTCATCATCTCCCTCAGTTGCAGCAGTTGGCGTTGAATATTGAACGGTAAATCCTTGGAATTTGTAGCCAATATCTGCAAGCAATGCCAAATCAACTTTGGTGGGGATGAAGGCACCCGCACCACCGCCACCACCCAGCAGTGCTGGCAAACCATCAGGTGTCGTAAAATCAGCTAAGTGTTCTAAGTCGTTTGAAGCTCTCAGAGGAATAGGATTGCCTCCATTAATAGCCCTGGCGTTGGGGCCGTCAAAAGTCGTTCCAACAATTCTTGCGTCGAAAGCTGGTGCAAGACCAATCCCTAGAACGTGACCTATTTCATGGGCGGCAGTGATAAAAAAGCCGGCATCAGTACCATTTTCAACTGGAGTGTCGCTTGAGTCGAATGGAGTTGGATCGACCTGAAACGAGTATTGAGTGCTAAATGAAATGCCCCCTGCATAGGGTTCATAGTTAACACCATTGATCCGATCGGGCAGAAGATAGGAAAAACCTGTTGCATCTTGATAACCAGCAGCAAAACCGTTTGTTCGCGCCAAATAATCTTTACCGGGTTGAGCACCCATAAAGATCACAATATCGTCAATGTCCTGATTTAAAACAACCTTATCCCGTTGTCCAGTTTGAGGGTTTTCAATCCAGAATTCGGTGCCGGCAGGAACATTTGGAAATTCATCTTGGATAACAGATTCCCAGTATTTTGCTGCTGCTTCTAAAGTTTTGCGACGGTTTTCATTAAAATACCCATTCGTATCAAACCGATAGTCAAATGTGATGTTGAAAGTGCTCACCTGAGACGGAACACTAGCACGATTTTGAGCTTTGCCGACAGTTTGGTAATGTTCCCAAGCTGTTTTTGTTTGCCCAGTCAAAATTGCGTTAGCAGCATCGTAATTATTGACAAGGTAGAACTTTTCATCGAATGATGCGGGCTGTGGTGTCGGTGTTGTCACCGGAGTCGGTGTTGTCACCGGAGTCGGTGTTGTCACCGGAG
>NZ_JAUBOJ010000030.1:11562-13771 GCF_036700185.1 Microcoleus sp. BM001215392
TTGTCACCGGAGTCGGTGTTGTCACCGGAGTCGGTGTTGTCACCGGAGTCGGTGTCGTAACCGGAGTCGGTGTTGTCACCGGAGTCGATGTTGTCACCGGTGTTGGTGTTGGGGCTGGTGTTGGGGCTGGTGTTGGTGTTGGAGTTGGTGTTGGTGTTGGAGTTGGTGTCGGCGCTGGTGTTGGTGTCGGACTAGCTGCAAACGTGCTACTAGCAACATTCAGCAAAACCGCGATCGCCCGATTGCTACTTTTATCTATCATCACTGTATCGGAACTACTAGCACCATTAGCAGCCGTACCCGCACTAAAAGTGTAGTTATTAAAATTCAAAATGCCATTGTCGCTAGCAATGCGATCGCCTCCATTTTGATAATCGGTAATGTAATCAATGCTCTCATCATCTAGCAGTACAAAAAATGTGTCATTGCCACTGCCACCTGTTAGCGTATCGACACCCCGATCGCCGTGCAAACTATCATTGCCGCTACCGCCGACAATTGAATCATTGCCTTGACCGCCGCACAAGCAATCATCTCCATCTCCCCCGATAACAGTATCTTCATCTTTGTCGCCGCGAAGGGAATCATTGCCACCTCCGCCCTCAATTTCATCATTTCCTTTGCCACCATATACAACTTCATCATCAGAGGAACCGCGAACAGTATCATTACCTTTGCGAGTTAGCAATCCTCCAGGCACTTCCTGAAGTTGTCCGGCTTCGAGTGCAACATTGTCGGCTGTATCTTCTCCGACGAAATAAATCCCTTGTCGTTTGATAGTCATAATTTTCCTACCTATTGGTTTGCAAAATAAACGGAGTGGAGAAATGGTCGCAATAAATGCGATCGACAATTACCTCTGATTTGGAAAGTTTAGGAGGGCGATCGCCTGTTTTCCATAAAGGCGCTCGCTTGTTGTTGATTGTTATATTCTTCAAGCTTTATAGGCAGTCAAAACAGCCATATAGTAGCTAGTTTGATTGCCTCTTGTGACGCTGGTATAGCCGATACCTACATCCGTATGCTTGCCGTAGAAATCATTAAGAGCTAGCAAGTGAATCCGATGCCCCGGAGGTGATGTTCCCGCATCAACGAGCAAAGTTGCAATCTGATCTTTTCCTGAAGTTCCAAAACTAGAGGAATTGCCAACGGTGTATACTGTCGATAGCGATTCAATGAAATTGTTGGCGGGGTTACCCAAGTAAAACGACGGCAGCGGATATCCAGCTCGCTGTACCTTTATATTTGGGCCAAGACCATCTGGATCTACATGATCGAAGTAATTTCTAGCTGCCAAATCATCAGCTCGCTGCTGAGCAACCTGATTTAAAATTGGATCTGGTGTTAAGGGAGGACGAGGTGTAACTCCGCTCAGATTAATCCCTAACTGCTGTCCT
The DNA here is from genome assembly GCF_036700185.1 of Microcoleus sp. BM001215392. Taxonomy (NCBI): domain Bacteria; kingdom Bacillati; phylum Cyanobacteriota; class Cyanophyceae; order Oscillatoriales; family Microcoleaceae; genus Microcoleus; species Microcoleus sp. BM001215392. Next base: position 12,960 of record NZ_JAUBOJ010000030.1, read on the forward strand.
GCTGCTTGGGGGTTTTGCCGAGCAGAATTGAGGTAATCTAAAGCCGATCGCTCTTCTGGATCTAAGCCGGGAGTTCCTGTTGAACCAGAAATTGGAGTCGGAGTGGGAGTGGGAGTCGGAATAGGAGTAGGAGTAGGAGCAGGAGTCGGAGTCGGACTTCCTGTCACATTTCCACCAATAACTTTCGCTGAAACACTCCCAACATCCCCATTAAAATTGGTCAACAATGCCAAGACTTTATCAAAAGAAGAACCACCATTGCTGCTAACGTAAACTCCGACACTATTGCTGTTATTACGAGCAACTAAAACGCGAGAACCTGTCAGGTTATCTACCAGTCGGAGGAAATCAGAAGCAGCATTAAAGTCGGTAATAATAGCTACGCCCTCGCCTATCAAACCAAAAGTATCGCTTCCACCACCCCCTGTCAGCGTATCTGTGTCAAAGCCACTGACTAAATAATCATCTCCTTTGCCGCCAAACAGTTGATCTGCACCCAATCCGCCATACATAGAGTCGCTATCCCGACCACCATAGATAACATCGTTACCAGGATCGCCCAATAAACTGTCACTTCCAGAACCGCCAACAATCAGATCGTTTCCCGCATCGCCTACTAGCGTGTCATCGCCAGCATAGCCATAAATTTCTACGGGTTCAGCATTAAACCAAATGAGTTCGTCATTTTGCGCTGTTCCATCTAAACGAGCCATATTGAATCTCCAATTTGTCAAGTCAATTTGTTTGCCAAAAAACAAAAGGCCGGAGAAGGGTCGATCGCACATAATGCGAAATCACCACTTCCCCAGCCC